>JAOAGT010000001.1:0-184561 GCA_026415615.1 Thermoleophilia bacterium
CCTTGGGCGAGGAGGTCTTCTACGATCTTAAGCGCCTCCTCTTCTTTCATGTCGGCCATGGCTTGGACGAGTTCGTGGGCCATCCAATACTCCTTTCGTAGAACCCAAATCCCTGCACGTGCTACCCTGCTAGCCGGGCGTGCTCGACGACAAAAAGAACCGCGGCTTTGAGGACACACACGGCTTATGGGATGTGACCGCTCTCTTAAGCACTATACAAGAACGACCTATGCGGCGCAACAAATTTCTCTAGCTAACATGATAGTCTTGAACATATAAGACATCTAGAGGAGCGATATGGCAGCGCGACGAGGCCCCAAATCAGACGGAAGCCGACAGGAGACGCCAAGGGCGCAACGACAGGCATCTCGGACACAACAGCATGGCTCTGGGGCGCGACAACGCGCATGTGGGGCACGTGCCGCACGGGTAGGGTCCGCAGCCAAGACATCAGGTCGAGCCGCCCAGATTGAAGAGGAGAAGACTTCTGACGGCGTTCCAGTCTATCTGGAGATCGCTCGCGTCTTGGCGGATAGAGTGTCCAGTGGCAAGTATGCCCCCGGCAGCCGTTTACCTTCAGGAGCCGAGCTATGCGCGGAGTTTGACGTAAGTCCTATGACTTTGCGCAGGGCTTTGGCGCGCCTCCAAAACCAGGGTCTTATTAAAGCTGTCCGCGGCAAGGGCACCTTTGTTCGGTCCCCCAGCTTGGGAGACTCGCTTTTCCGGCTCGATCCTCTGTCTGGGCACTGGCTTGACGAATCGGCTGAGATACGTCTCCTGTCGGCAGCCATGACGAGGGCCGACGAGAAAGTGGCCCGCATGCTTCAGATAAGAGTAAATGAGCGTGTAATCTTCATGCGGCGCCTGGTTCTTCACGACAATGTACCTGCCATGTACCACAGCGAGTACATCGTGTATGACCCGCGGCGGCCTCTGGTCGAGTCTCAGCTTAAGCTCACCTCCATGTCGGTGTTCCTGGATCCTGGGCGAGCACACAGTTTCCCTAGGGGAGAGTTGACTCTCACAGCTGTCACTTTAAGCGAAGAAGATGCACGTGTCCTCGGAGACCAAGCTGGGGCCTTGGCGCTTCGGCTCGAGCACGTGTTTCAGGAGGCCGACGGCACGCCGATTAGTTGGGGCTGGTTCTTGCTGAAGGCGGAGCTTTTCCGGTTGCGCGCGCGTATAGGGCCGGACTAAGTGGGACCAGACTGCAGAAAGAGTTGAACCAGCACAGGCATTAACCAGCAACCTGGATAGAACATGAGCGGACTTGATGAGTTGCACGTAGCTTTCGTTGAGCTTGATGAAGATCGAACTTTGGATCTGACCCGTGAACTTCTTGAGCGGCAAGTGGCTGCTCCTTCGGCGATCCTGACAACCTGCCAGCAGGCTCTGCGGGTTGTGGGGGAGCGCTATGAGCGTCAGGAGTACTTCTTGTCTGCGCTGATCATGGCAGGCGAGCTTTTTAAGGAAGTGCTTGATCTTGTCCAGCCCACGGGTGAACCGCTGCTCTCATCGGACGAGCCGGTTGGGACTGCGGTGATTGGCACAGTGGCTGGCGATATACACGATATTGGCAAAAACATGTTCATAACCTCCTTGCAGAGCTTCGGTTTCCGCGTCATTGATCTGGGAGTGGATGTTGCGCCGGCCAAGTTCCTGGAAGAAGTCCGTCGGTCTAGGCCCGATATCGTGGGACTTTCTGGTCTGATCGCCCTAGCTGTAGAGAACATGAAACAGACCGTTGAGCTTCTGCGAGCGTACGAGCACGAGTTGGGATATCGGCTGCCAATAGTGCTTGGCGGCGCTGTAGTAAACGGCCGCGTCTGCCGCTACTGCGGAGCTGACTCCTGGAGCACCGACGCGATGGAGGGCGTGCGGATTTTTCAAAGACTGGTTCAGCACCAAAGCCGAGCAGCGGGTCGGTAAGGCTCGCTTTCTTGGGAGACAGCTTTTGGCCGTCGTTCTTTTGTTGCAGCCGCGTGTCGTTGATCTGCCCGCAGGTTTGTGGTCTTGTTTTGCCACTAGTGCGCAGGTGTATGGGAACAGCATGGTATAGTGATATCACTTCGTGGTAATCATTGACCGAAAGATTCATTAACCATTGGAGGGGGTGGGTATGGCTAGTTCAGGAATAGTCAAAGACCCCTATTCAGGGCTATGCATGGTGGAGCTGAGTCACGAGTGGGATCAGCGTGCCCCCTCATACCCCGGACAGGCCGATGTGCGCATGGTCAGGGGAGTCAAGCATGCTCAGCATGGGGTGCTTGCCTGGCGAATCACGACAGTTATGCACACGGGCACGCACATGAATGCTCCCATCCACCTGATCCAAAAAGGGGCAGATCTTGCCAGCATTCCGCCTGAACGGTTCTTTGGTAATGGGGCAGTGCTAGATGTGCCAAAGAAAAACTGGGAGCTAATCACGGCTGCTGATCTCGAAAGGGCTAAGCCGGAGGTCCAAGACGGCGATATTGTAGTTATCGTGACCGGGTGGCACCACAAGTACTCCGACAGTCTCGAATACTATGGCGAAGCTCCGGGTCTTTCCAGGGATGCAGCCGAGTGGCTGGTGTCCAAGAACCCCAAGTTGGTTGCAATAGACACCCCATTTATTGACCATCCGCTTGCCACTTCGATGGGACCCCATCGCGGCGGCCCGCAGATGAAGAGACTGGCAGCCGAATACACCAAGGCAACCGGTTTGGATCCGAAGGTTGAACACCCTGAGTGGAATGTGGCCCACCGCATCCTGTTGGGGGCTGGCATTCCCACCATTGAGCAAGTGGGAGGCGATGTTGACCTCGTGGTAGGCAAGAGGGTGACTCTGGTGGCTGCACCATGGAAATTTGCTCATGGAGACGCCTGCCAGGTGCGTTTTGTGGCCATGTTTGATCCCAGCGGCCAGTGTCGAATCGAACCTGGTTTGTGATCTTCCCGGGGAAGAAAGGAAGCGCAGATGGGCCTGAAGATATACGATCTAAGTCACGTTTTTACGCAGTTCATGCCAGAATGGCCTTCCTCGCCGAGCGTTGACATCGACATAGACAAGTTTCATGCTCGTGACGGCGTTTACCAAGTGCAGTGGGAAGGCATTATGCATCGGTGCACACACATGGACGCACCTCTGCACGTGACTGAGAACACGCCCAGCATCAACGACTACCCTCTGTGGCGGTTCTTTGGCACCGGAGTGGTAGTTTCAATTCCCAAGGGTAAGTGGGGAGTAATAACTGTCGAGGATTTAGAGAACGCTCGTCCTGAAATTAGAGAGGGCGACATTGTAGTCATTAACACCGGCCAGCATCATCTCTGGGGAGACACAGATGAGTACTTTGCGTACGGATGCGGGATGTCTCCCGAGGGGGCAGAGTGGCTGGTTAACAAGAAGGTCAAGATGGTCGCTTACGGCTGCCAAGCGAACGACCATCCTTTGGCCACTAAGATGGTAGACCACGGACTTGGTCCGACACACCCGCACCTAATTGCGGAGTATAAGGCACTGATGGGCCGAGATCCGCTTGAGGATTTCCCGTTATGGGAGCCTGCTCACAAAATACTTATGTGCAAGGGTGGGATTCCCGGTATCGAAAACGCAGGTGGCCAGCTTGATGAGGTGACGGGCAAGCGCTGCACGCTCATGGCGTTCCCTTGGCGGTGGGTAGGGGGTGACGGTTGCATCGTGCGCCTGCTTGCCATCGTCGATCCGGAGCAGACGTTCCGGTTTGAGAAAGGTGAGTAGTCCGAGTAGAAGCGCGGGGCCGCCGAGGTTATGCTCGGCGGCCCCGCGCAACTTTTTCCACCCTTTTCTCGAGATTTCTGCTGTGGCTCAGTTACGGCTGGGTTGCTTTGGTGGTTGTTGTCTCTAAGCCTGAGCTACTAGTAGTAGCGCTTGGCTCTGTTGCTGCACTGCTGCTGGTGGTAGAGGTAGCCTCGGTGGTAGTGGTCGTGGGCTGCATATCTTCCCGATAGGTGACACCGATTTCCTGTTTGGTTTGCTCAAGCCACTGCCGCCAGGCTTCTGCTTTCTTCTGCTCAAGTAGGGTAGCCTTAATGGTGTCCTTTACTTCTTCAAGCGCAAGCTGATGGGCCTCGTCAATGGCAGTGACCTGGATGATATGGTACCCGTACGACGTTCTAACAGGCTGCGAGATCTCATTTACTGCAAGGGAGAAAACTGCCTCCTCAAACTCAGGGACCATCTCCCCTGTCTTTATCGCTCCCAACTCTCCGCCGTTGTTTGCTGTTCCCGGGTCATCGGAGTACCTGGCGGCAAGCTCCTTCCAGTCTCCTCCCGCTACGAGAAGAGCGCGCACCTTCTTGGCGGTGGCTAGCGCCTTTTCCCAGTCGGCATCTGTGGGTTGACCGGTGGTTGAAGTAGTGCTGGCCGAGCTTGTGCCAGAGGTGGCGTCGTTGGTTTCCTTGCCGTCAGGGGCGATGAGAATGTGCCTGGCTGTGCGCGTCTCTTCTACATAGAAATCAGTCTTGTGTGCTTCGTAGTAAGCCTGAATTTCTTCCTCGGGTACCTCGGTTATTCCTTGTGTGACCTTCTCATACACCTTCTGGAGAAGCATGGACTCCTTGTAGGTCGTCTCAAGGTCCTCCAAGGTCATGCCTCTTGCTTTCAGGTCTTCTTCAAAAGCGTCCTTGTCTCCGTTGAAGTATAGCTGGACGATGTTATCCAGCTCTTCTTGGAGCTCGTCATCAGTAACAGACACTCCCAGAGCGTTTGCTTTTTGGCTCGCAATCTCATACGTCACCAGATAGTCAAGTACCTGCGTCCGAAAACTGTTCCATACATCCTCGCCTGCCTCTTCTGTCAGACCGTATTGGGAGGCAAAGCTTTTGACCCGCTTCTCGAAATCTTTTTCACTGATGGCTTTGTCTCCCACCTTTGCTACGGCGTCGCCTGGCAGGTCGCCTCCACACCCGGCCAGGCCGACGACAGAGCCGAGCAACGCCAGGAAAAGAAAACAGGCCAAGATCTTGTGTTTCACGAGCACCTCGCTTGGTTTTGCCTAAGATAGTAGTTACCGAGTATAGCCGGAAGCGCATAAGAATGCTGTAATGCGTGCAGATGCTTCAACTCAACGCAGTGGGTGAGCCACGTGGTGCAAGACGACCCCAAAACCGCACCTGGTGCGGACATGCTAAAGCAGCGCCGCTATACACGGCGTGAGTTTCTGAAGCTGGCAGCTAGGGTGATCGGAGGGGTAGGCCTGCTGGGAGGCGGGCTAGGTGCGTTCCTAGGTGCCTGCGGGCGCAGGAGCGAGACCGCAAATACTGTGGCCACCGTGCCGCACAGCCCTACTTCGTCAGAGTCTTCCACTACCGTTGCGCCAACCACTTCGACGGCTGTATCGGCTGCTCCCGAAAAGGGTCGGGCGCTTCGCATCGGTGTAGTGACCGCTACTTCGGGCCCTCTCGCGTTTTTTGGTAAAGCCGATGCTTGGTGGATGTCCAACATAGAGGCTGCCTTGCCAGACGGATTGCTTTGCGGCGACAACAGATTACATCCAGTTAGATTCCTAACCTGGGAGTGCCGTTCTAGGGCTGAGCTTGCGCGGGAGGGTGCAACCTACCTCATTTCGGAAGCGGGCGTAGACGTACTGCTCTGCACCGGCGGGCTGGAGGTGGTAAACGCGGTTGCCAACGAGTCAGAAAGGCTTCTTTGCCCGTGTCTTGCAAACTTTGTGGAGTGGAAGGGATTTGCTCTGCGCGAGGGAGTGCCTGACAGGCCGCTTAAGTTCAGCTATGCGCACGCTTTCTCTGTGCAACACGTGATGATGGCGTTTATCGCCGTGTGGGAGAAAGTCTTGACTAATCGCAAAGTGGGCGTGGTGGTGCCGGACACCCCGGAGGGCAAGTTCTGGACAGATGAAGCCACGGGACTTGGGGCTGAAGCAGCCAAGAAAGGTTACGAGGTAATAATGCCGGAGCCATACTCATTGCCCTGCGCGGAGTTCTCTTCGTACATCGAAGAGTTTGCAAAGAACGGCTGCGAGATTTGCTGCGCTGTCATGCCTCTGCCAGAGTTTGCCAACTTCTGGCGTCAAGCTGAGAAGAAGAAATATCGACCAAAGGTCGTAACAGTTCGCGAAGCGCTCTTTTCGCCTCATGTTGGGGAGGCGCTCGGATCTCGGGCTCTGGGTCTTACCGGTGAGGCTCTGTGGCTTCCTGACTGGCCCTATAGCGATTTCATTACTGGCAGGACCTGTCGCCAACTAGCCGAAGATTACATGCGTAAGATTGGCGATCATTGGACCCCAGCCATTGGCGCGTATGCTCGCTTTGAGTGGGCTGCCCAAGTGTGGCGGACAGTGAAAGACATAGACAGTAAGAGAGAGTTCCTGGAACGGCTCAAGGAAACCAGAGCAATGACATGCCTTGGGACAATTGACCTTTCACAGGCGGTAACGAGCGATGCCACATCCGGGCAGCTTACTTCGGGAGCGCGTCCTGCTGAGACTGTGTACCTTGCCCCGGTGGCGGCTGTGCAGTGGACCAAGGCTGGTCGTTCCGACATCCGACCGGTCCAGGTCTATGCGATTGGGCATCCAGAGCTGGCGCCGAGCATCCCGGTACAACCTATGGAGTATGTGACTTGAGCAATCCGGTCAAGACAAAAGTCCCGGCTCCGTACTCGGCAGGAGGAGCGATTCTGCTGGTCGTCTTGTTTGTCGCCGCACTGGTTGCCTGCTCAGGCGGCTCAGGGGCAACAGCGGCTGTAGATTATCCGGGACGGCTTATTGGCGACACCGAGCTTGTTGCTGGCGGGAATGCCCAAGTCGGGGATGTCGAGTGTCAAGGCCTTATCGCCATCAAGCTGGCTTCTGGGACTCGTTTGCACACTGCACCTGACGGAAATCTCGTAGTGGTAGGGCCGGATGGTCCCATTCCTGATGTAACACCCGCGTCCGAGAAGCTCGCTCCGAAAGTCCGGCTCAGGGTAAAGGCAGTGCTCGCAGACACCGGCATCTACATACTTGAGCCGTGTGGCGATGGGGCATCCGTTGGCACTGGCTCGGAACTGCGCGCTGCGTTGGAGGTCTTGCAGTCGATGCCAGGGGTCGAATGGGCCGAATTGAACAGTCCGCTTGAAGCCTGTCTTGTGCCAAACGACCCGTACTATCTTCCTGGGGGTCTAACCTCGATCGGCCAGTGGTATCTGCGGCGGACCGGCTATCCCAGCGCGTGGGACATTACAACCGGGTCCAAGGAAGTGGTGCTGGCAGTTCTGGATACCGGGCTGAACACGGCCGTGCCCGACTTTGCTGGGAGGGTGGTGTCTCCTTATAGCATGATCGATGAGAGTTCGGCGTGGCCGTCGTGGCGCGACAATAGGGGGCACGGCACGGCTGTAGCGGGAGTGGCGGTGGCTCAAGGGAACAACTTGCAGGGGATTGCCGGCGCCGCGTGGAACGTGGGCATCATGCCCGTCAAGATTTCGGATCAGGGAGAATCAGACACCATCACACTAGCTCGGGCGATGCAGTATGCGGTGGATAACGGAGCAGACGTTATAAACATCAGCTTCGCAAGTCCTCCAACCGAAGCAAAAGATCCTCCCAAGACGCTGGTTGCCGCGGTGCAGTACGCTTCCGATCGCGGCGTACTTGTAGTGGCGGCTGCTGGCAACGATGGAGCCCAGGCCGTGGCTTACCCCGCTGCTCTTCCATCGGTCATAGCTGTCGGCGCCACTGATCTGACGGACGGCCTTCTTGCAGACGCTGATGCTGCTTCAAACACCGGCGACAACCTGGACGTGGTTGCGCCTGGCAAGAGCATACTCACCTATGACGGGCAGAGCAGCACGTCGGTCGGCTATTTCAAGGGCACCTCACTAGCTGCTCCGCTGGTTTCAGGGCTGGCGGCTCTTATGTTGTCCGCCAACACCCGCTTGTCTGCTAGGGACGTGGGCCAGCTGCTTACTGCTGCCGCTGATGACCTGGGGGCGCCTGGCTGGGACAAGGCTTTTGGCTGGGGAATTATCGACGCTGCCGAGGCGGTACAAGAAGCTACGCGTTTCCAAGGAAGCACAACTACTACCACAGCAGGCGCTTCGCGTTTTAAAGATGTATCTGCCGCCACAACTCCGTACTGGCTCGAGATAGAGCATCTGGCTTCGTTAGGCGTGGTTTCAGGCTCTGCGGGCCTTTTTCGGCCCAACGATCCTTTGTTGCGTCAGCAATTTGCCAAGATGATCGTCTTGGCGGTGGGCTTTCCGGTTAGCACCCAAGATCTTTGCCCGTTTAGCGATGTCCCCTTGAGTCAGGGAGAAGAGCTTTACCCGGATCACTATATCGCCGTTGCGTATGCGCGGGGCCTTGTTAGGGGAGTGGACTTGACCCATTTTGCGCCCTACCGAACTCTCACTAGGGCACAGCTTGTGACTATGGTTGTGCGGGCTGCCGGGCTGGTAAGTCCTCCTCCCGAGTATCAGTGTAGACTTGTACCTAGTCAGTTTCCTTCTATGGAGCACTATGAAAATGCCTGCAAGGCGGCATACGCAGGAATTCTGGGGCGTCTAGTTGGAGTTGACGCGTCGTACAATTTCGGCGCGCCGGCTTCCCGGGGGGAAGCCTGCGCGCTTCTGTATGCACTAATACGGTAAAGGGCCACAACAATGGTGATGGAAGCTCGAGCAATTGGACTTCGCGGCAGCGGCAAGAGCACGCTCATCGCAGCTCTGGCCGAAGGTCGGGGGGATGGTCACGTGGCTACGGTGCAGGTAGGTGATCCCCGTGTGCGCACCCTTGCGGAAATCTTCCGCCCACGGAAGACTACGTTTGCCGAGTTCAAGGTGCAGGAAGTGCCCTGGCCCGCTGCCACCGCTCGCAAGAATGAAATGGAGAGATACCTTGACGCGGTTGCTGGAGGGCAGCTGTACCTGCACGTTGTCCGCGCATTCGTCAACCCGGCAACTGGAGAGCCTCCACATCCGCAGAAGGATCTAGAGGACCTTGATCGGGAGTTCTTGTTGTATGACCTGATTCGCGTGGAGCGAGCTCTGGAGAGAGCCAAGAAAGCTCCGCTGCCTGACGCCGCCAAAAGGGCGCTTCTGCGCTGCCAGGAAGCCCTAGAGGGGGAAATTCCGTTGCGCGAGCTTGTTTTTGACGGGGCAGAGCTTTCTTACATTCGCGGGTATCAGTTCCTAACCATGGTCCCCCAGCTCATCGTGGTTAACACGGAGTCAGGAGAGCAATGGGACCCGCGCTCCCTTGAACCACTCGCGCGAGGACGCCAGATACTGGCCTTTCCGTTCTTGGAGGCGGTTGAGGTGTCGCGTCTTTCCTTAGAGGAGCAGCACGAATTTGCCGCCGAGTTTGGGCTACCTGGTCCTGCTTCAGAAGTGGTGGCCCGTGCTGTCTTTGACACAATGGGACTCATCTGTTTCTTCACTGTTGGGGGAGACGAGGTGCGGGCCTGGGCCATCCGGAAAGGAGAAACTGCCAGGGAGGCGGCTGGCGCTGTGCACTCTGACATGCAGCGGGGTTTCATCCGGGCCGAGGTAGTAGCCTTCGCGGATTTTATGAACCACGGCGCAAGTATGAAATCATGCCGAGAAGCAGGCGTTGTGCGGATAGAGGGTAAGGACTACGTGGTTGCAGACGGCGACATTATCACTTTCCGGTTTAACGTCTAGGCTTACTTCCTAGCTATCTTCGTCGAACCCTCTTGCCAGGTGATAGGTGGCCTTGTCAAAGTACATGGCAAAACGGGCCTGGAGCTCCATCATGCGATAAGCATCCACGGGCCGCTCCCACACTCCTTGCGAGCGGGCATAGGTCCAGATGTGTTTTTTCAGGAGCATGACCGCCGAAAGCATTTCGTAGCTCTTGATGCCCTGCTTCTTGCGACGCGCTCCGAGGGCTCGGTAGAACGACCTAATCTCCTCCTCGGTGCTTTCGCCCTCTAACCACCTACCTAGAAGCTTGAGACCTTGGATACATTCTCCCAACAGCACTTCTGGATCAAGGCGCATGTAGCCTGTGGTGGTTCGGTTGGAACGGACGTCTGCCAACCACAGACGGGCAACGTAAGGAGCGCTTTCAGTGACGAAACCCACCAGTGTGTCCGAGAGCATCCGTTCTTGTGAGCCCTCCTCGAGCCTTTGAAAGGAATCCTGGATAGCCCACTCGTCGGCGTGGAGATCTGCGCAAATTCTGATGGCTTTCTCGTTTGAGGGGAAGGCGAGCGGTGGAAGCTCGTCGATGCGAAAGTAGCCCACGTCCTCGGCGTCATCGCCGGCTCTTTCTTCGCCGGCGATTTTCTCGACCTCGAAGGTAACCACCAAGAGGTCGCCATAGAAGCTGCTGCTCCACGAATCGGCGTCGATCAAGCGAGCAACTCGCCCGATTACTCCGGTTTCTTCTTCTAATTCTCGCAGCGCTGCCTGGGCGATAGTCTCTCCCAGCTCCGCAAACCCAATGGGGAGACACCACATACCTTGGCTGGGCGGATGCTTGCGCTTAACGAGCAAAACACGCCGGTCGCTGTCAAGCACCAAGGCGGCTGCTGCCGGTAGCGGATTTTGGTAAAAGACTCGGCCGCATGAAGAACAGACTTCCCTCGCTCTTCCGGCAACGGTCCGGATCTCTATGTTTCCGCCGCACTGTGAACAAAATCGAGCTTTCAGCGGATCGGCTCCTTCATGACTTGCAGGTGCACATGCGAGCCAGAGTCATGAGTGTATAGAGCAATCTGTTTGCCCAGCTGATCAGGGCACTCGCGCACTTTGCCGAGTACGGTCTGGCCAGCGGTCACCGGCTGACCGACCGAAACAACTGGATCGGAAATAAGAATCAAGTTGACAGTAATTCCACTCGACTTTTCTGGGCGGATCTCTATCTGAATGTCCTGATACTTGCCATACAGGAGATACTCGGTTACTCGGGTGACCACCCCGGTAATGGGAGAAAACACCGGGCTTCCTGCTGGCGCACCTATGAGCACCGAAGTGGTGGGCAAGTCTCCTTTACCCTCAAGAAGATAGTATTGGACGGCAGGCTGGGGTGCGAACAGGTTCCGGAAAAACTTCACCACCGGGTTCACGTTAGCTTGCTCTCCCAGAGGAGTAAGCGGGACAGCTCGCTCATCGCTCACGGGTTGGTAGGCGATGATGGTAGCGTCTTTTGCCGCCACCGGCAGCAGGAGATTACGTTCTCCAAGCCGAGCAAAGGCGGGATGATCCTGCGGGCCGGCCACCACTGGCGCAGCGGGAGATTGCGCTTGAGGAGCCGACACCGTTTGGGCGCTTGCCTGCTCGGGCCCCTTTGATGCGTTGACGCTCAGGACTAGCCCTACTATCACCAGACACAAGACTACAAAGCCGGCCAGCAAGGCAAGTCGGCGTCTCCGGTATACGGCTGCTTTGGGCCGTGGCTGCTTTGAGTAGGCACTCTGGTCCTGCATTTTGCCTTTGTACGGCTTGTTCTGCATCATTGTCACCATACCACCTTTGCGGCAAACCGCACAGCGTCATGCCAAACGTTGCGCCAAGCGGCCCGACCTTGCGCCACGCCGCCCTTCTTTCGGTGGTTACGCGGCCCCGGGAAAAGATCCCCCGTTTGTTGACCAGACTGCTACTATCGCAATTAGGGCAGGCGGCTCACGTCTCGGGGTTGTCTGTGTCCAGCGGACGCGTTACCTGAGGTCGCTTGAGAGAGGCGCAAGGATAAAGGAGGACGCCGGTGCGCATCACCATTCCCCGGTGGGTCCAACTGGTTCTGATCCCGGTGGCGGTTTTTCTTGCTCTTTACTTCGGCAAGGCTGCAAGTCACGCTGTCTTTGTGTTCTTGATGTCAGCCATAGTGGCGCTTCTTCTTAATCCTCTGGTTCTGGGCATGGGCAAGCTCAAGTGTCCTCGGTGGTTAGCCGTGCCGATTGTTTACGCAGCCTTCGTGGCTGCCGTAGTTGTGGCTTTTGTATTTTTGGGGCCACCGTTAATCCGCCAATTTCAGCGTCTTTTTGATGCGATCCCTGGATGGCTTGATTCTCTAAATGGTCTACTCGCAGATCTTGAGAATTGGCTGGCTGGCCACGGGATAGAGGTTAGCCTACAAATCAATACCCGCGACATCGTCAACTGGCTGCAGAGTCATGGGGCGGAGTCGCTAGGGACGCTAGTGAGCGTTGGGTGGAACGTGGTAGGAGCCTTGGTAAATCTCTTTCTTACTGTCGTGGTGAGCTTTTACATGCTTATTGATGGTAAGCGCATTTTCCGGTTCGTATGCCGGCTGGCTCCAGGCGAGCCCGAGGTGAAAGAGCGATATGTGCGGGGTCTGCAGAGCGCTTTTAGCCGGTTTGTGCGAGGCCAGGCCTTGCTGGGAGCTACGGTAGGTCTGGCCTGTGGCTTGGCGATTTGGATCCTAAGTTGGGACATGGTAAACGTGTGGCCGGAGGGAGGGCAGTACGCTCTCCTATTTGGGGTGTGGGCGGGAGTAACGGAGGTCATTCCTTACATCGGACCCTGGCTGGGAGCGGTTCCACCCGTAATCGCTGCGTTCTTTCATTCGCCATGGGCTGCTCTTATTGTCATCATTATCTACTTTGTCATCCAGCAGCTTGAAAGCCACATCCTTGCCCCAAACATTGTTGGTAGTTCCGTGGGTGTTCACCCCCTTGTGGTGATTTTCGCTTTGCTTGCGGGAGCTCAAATTGGCGGAATTCTGGGGATGATAGCTTCTTTGCCGCTTTTAGCCATGCTCAAACATACCGTGACCTTCTACGACTTTAAGATTTCCCGATCTCCTTGGGCGGGCGACGACGGAATCGTGCTTATCCCGGCTAGATCAGGGACGCCTCCTCCGCGGCGAATACGGCTGGAGGAGGGCTGGAGCTCCAAGAGCCCAAACACCCAAGGCAATGAGGAGGGGGAAAAAGACGAGCCTAGTTAATAGGGATACACTGCCGACCTGGCAGCACAAGGCACTGCCGACCTGCTACCACAAGCTGGTAGTGGTGAAGGCTTGCTGATATTGCTACAATCGCCTGCGGCAAGGGTCTGTGGACCCTTGAAGACATACTTGCTAGGAATGGAAAACATCCGAGAGTTTTTTGGGACCCAACTGCGCAGGGCGCTGTTGCCTTTGGTGTCAGCCCTAGAGCGGCTGAAGGTGACCCCCAACCAGGTTACCATTGCCGGCACCATCCTCAATGTTGGCGCTGCTGTCCTGGTGGTGGCTGATCATCTTATTTATGCGGGCATTGTATTTCTACTTGCCGGCTGCTTTGATATGCTCGATGGCGCTCTCGCGCGCCTGGCAAGAAAGGTGACCCCTTTTGGCGCTTTTCTTGATTCAACGCTGGACCGAGTTTCCGAGGGCGTAGTCTTAGGTGCAATCGCCTATGTGCTGGCTAAGAATGGACACGCGGTCGACGCGGCCCTTGTGGTGCTTGCTCTCCTGGGTGGTTTTCTTGTCAGCTACACCCGTGCCCGCGCGGAGAGCTTGGGGGTAGAGTGCAAAGTAGGACTCATGAGCAGGCCGGAGCGGGTTGTCCTCATAGCGCTTGGGCTCTTCTTCAATGTGCTTTCCTATGTGGTTTACATCTTGCTGGCGCTCACCGTCTTTACGGTCGTACAGCGTGTGGTACACACTTATCGGCAGTTAAACAAACACAAGAAACAGGGAGGATTCGTTGAGCGATAAAGTCCGGGTAGCGATCATAGGAGTCGGGAACTGCGCGTCTTCATTTGTGCAAGGCGTGCACTACTACCGCAACGCCAAGGCTGACGAGTTCGTCCCTGGCCTAATGCATGTGAATTTGGGGGGCTACCATGTCTCCGACATTGAATTCACTTGCGCCTTTGACATCGACAAGACCAAGGTAGGCAAGGACCTCTCCGAAGCGATCTGGGCGGGACGCAACTGCACGATAAAGTTCTGCGATGTTCCCGAGCTGGGAGTAAAAGTCTATCGAGGCATGACTCATGATGGCCTGGGCTACTACCTGTCCCAGGTGATTGAGAAAGCTCCTGGACCCACCGATGATGTGGTTGGCATTCTCAAGGACACCAAGACGGACGTGGTGGTCAACTACTTGCCGGTGGGATCAGAAATGGCCACCAAGTGGTACGTGGAACAAGTGCTCGAGGCAGGCTGCGCTTTTGTTAACTGCATCCCTGTGTTCATCGCTCGCGAGAGATATTGGCAGCAGCGGTTCGAGGAGCGAGGGCTCCCGGTTATCGGTGACGACATCAAGTCGCAAGTGGGAGCAACCATTGTTCACCGCGTGCTGACCAAGCTCATGCGCGATCGCGGCGTGAGGCTTGAGCGGACATCGCAGCTTAATGTGGGTGGCAACACTGACTTCTTGAACATGCTCGAGCGGTCACGCCTCGAGAGCAAGAAGATTTCCAAAACCAACGCAGTCACCTCTCAGCTAGACTACGATATCGGAAGCCGCAACATCCATATTGGGCCTTCGGATTACGTGGAATGGCTTGACGACCGAAAGTGGGCTTACATCCGACTCGAGGGTCGCACCTTTGGCGATGTTCCGCTAAACATCGAGCTTAAGCTTGAGGTGTGGGATTCGCCCAATTCGGCGGGGATCGTTATTGACGCGGTTCGCTGCGCCAAGCTGGCGCTTGATCGTGGAATTTCAGGGGCGCTTTATGATCCTTCTTCTTATTTCATGAAGTCGCCGCCGATCCAGTACAGCGACGAAGAGGCTCGCAAGCGTACCGAGGCCTTCATCGCCGGCGTGCCGTACGAGGGTTGACACCGAGTTGGTGATGTCGGGGGCCCGGGCGCTAAGACCGCCCGGGCCCCGACTTGTTGAGGGCGGCTTTTGAAGGGGTGCCCGTGTCAGAAAGGTTGTTGATAGGGCTTGTCACGGCCTTCTCTTGGAGTGTGCCTAGCGCTGTAAACCAGCACGTGGCCGACCTGGCCTTAGAACTTCGGGCTCTAGGTCACTGCCCCGTGGTTGTAACCTCTTCTGACTTGCTGGGCGATGAAGAGCGAATGCGAGCACTCTTCCACCGCACTCGCGGACAAGTAGGGGAGCTGCTGCACGCTTATCGAGACGGCGCCGAGCCTGATCCATTGCTACTTCCGTTACCTCGCTCTGGCCCGCTTTCTCCCGCAGACAAGATACCGGTGCTGCCATTGGGGCCAAGCCTTCCCGTCCGCTTAAGTGGGAGCGTGGTCAATCTCGGCCTCCCGGTGGATGTAACTTCGCGACTCGAGCGACTGATCGTGGTGGCGGACTTTGACATTCTCCATGTCCACGAGCCGCTTGCTCCTTCTTTGAGTTTTACCGCGCTACGGGAAGCGCGCAGTCCTGTTGTAGGCACCTTTCACCTGACTCCTGCGGCCTCAGCTGCGTATGACATTGGCCAAGCCATTCTTGAGCGCTTTTACTTGAGGCTGGATGCGCGAGTGGTCACGTTTCCGGGCGGGCGCGACTTCTTGGAGGAACTTTACCCGGGCTCTTATCGTGTGGTCTCGTGCGGAAGTAGGCTCGGACACAATCTGTGGGAACAAGAAACACTGCCCACCCAAGAAGAAGCCGATCGAATACTCGCAGGCCGGGGGAGGGAAGCCTTCGCCTTGTACGTGTATCGGGGGGACGGCAGGCGATCGTTTAGAGCTCTGTTGCGGGCGCTTGCTTCGGGCTTTCCTCCCGAGCTAGAGACTCTTGTAGTGGCTCTCCATAGACCTTCGGTTTCGCGCTGGGTCCCGCGAGCGGTTCCCAGGCGGCTCGCAAGCCGGGTCACGTTAATGGAGTTTGATGCTCCCTCTGAGTTGGAATCCCTCTATAGGTCGGCTGCTCTGGTCATCCTCCCCTACCTAGGAGGAGACTGGCTTTGCTCCACGGCCGCGGAAGCGGCAGTGTGCGGGTGCCCGATTGTAGGGCCCGATCTGCCCCCGGTTCGGGACTTCTTGGGTGCGCACAACTGGGAATGTCTTGAGTCTCATGCTACGGCGGTCGGCACGGCGGTCGGCGGCGAAAACGGACGTGGCGGTAGGTCAATTGAAGGTAGCGAAGCCTATTCTTGGGGAGCAACTTTTGCGCCTAGCGAGTCTGGGTCGCTTCGAGAGGCAGTGCGGTTGGTCTTTTCGACTCAGGCGGCGTGGAGTGGTGAGCGGGAAAAGGGATATGACGATGCACACCCTCGCTCTCGGTGGGCGTGGGCTGCCCCTCACTGCATGGGCACTGTGGCCCAACAGCTGGTAAGCCTTTACGAAGACACGCTTAAGGCTACAAGAGGAGTTAAGGGGGCGCACGGGCGCACCCCCGTAGCTAGGCATTCGCTACATGTGCGCACGGTGGGGGAAGGAGGAGCTTTGCGGCGGGCGCGCCGCGCTTTTGCCGCGGCTGCCCGCCGCGACTGGATAACTGCCGATCTTCACATTCATACTGAGTTCTCGAAGGATTGTACGACTTCCGTAGAGGCTCTCATCGCCACTGCTCGCGAAATAGGGATCGGCGCGCTGGCTATAACCGATCACAACGAGATCCAAGGCGCCTTTGTTGCCCAAGAGATTGCCCAGGGCGATCCGTTTGTCATTATTGGAGAGGAGGTCAAGACTCTCGAGGGAGAGGTTATAGGCCTTTTCCTCAAGGAGCTCATACCTGGCGGACTGAGCTTTGATGAGACGCTTTCGTTGATCAAGGAACAGGGTGGGCTCGTATACGTTCCTCATCCCTTTGATGCGCTTCGTACTACTCCTTCTTACCGGACGCTGGTGGACAATCTGCATCGGATTGACGTCATCGAGGTTTACAACGCGAAAGTGGCGCTCTCGGCGTTTAACTTGAGCGCGGAGCGTTTTGCCGCCAAGTACAATCTGGTCGCCGGAGCGGGAAGCGACGCTCACATTCTCCAGGCTTTGGGCACCGCCATGCTCCGGATGCCACGCTTTCACGACCCCGAGAGTTTCATGGAAGCTTTGTGGGAAGCAGACGTCATTGCTAGGCGCAAGAACTTGCTATATCTCCAATCGCTCAAGCTGTTGCAGACCACCCTGGACCGGATATTGCCCGAAGACTGAGCAGGCTTTTTTCGGAGAACCCTTTTCTTCCGGGAAAGGATTTCTTCTTGCTCAAGCCAATATAGTGAATGTGGCTTTCGGAATCGGGCAGCTAGAGGGGAGTCGTGAACGAGTTTTCGCCACTGGCCGAAGCAAACGAGATTTACCGCAAGCTGGAAGAGCGGGCAATTGAAGAAGCCAACGATCTAAATCGGCGGGTGACTCACTGTAAAAAGTGTCGGCGAGGAGAGTTTATGCCCACTGTAGGGTCCGGTCACCCGCTTGCTGACATCTTTCTCCTCAAGTATCAGCCGCGCTATTTGGAGGTAAGTGAGGGAGTGGCGTTCTTTGGGCGGTCGGGGAACGCAATCCTTAGGAGTCTTGAGCGGCTGGGAGTTAATCCTTTGATTGTGTATGGGACCAACCTCATCAAGTGTCACAATGTAAGTGAAGCGGAGGCGCGCAAAAACTGTCCGGCGTACTGGCTCGAGGAGTTTCAGATCACCCACCCACGCATTGTTGTCATCATGGGCGTCCAGACTCTAGAGGTGGTCAATCAGCACAGAATTGCGGGAATGAAAGAGATTCTCTGGGAGCCAGGCACTCTGCAGGAGCTTACTCCCTTTTGCAAGGCACTGGTCACCCCGGATATCGACGACTGTCTAGATGAGGAACAAGCCAAGGTTGAGTTTTGGCGGGCATTTCGCAGCCTGGGGGAATGGTTTAGGGACGAACCTCCCTACTAGAGACGGACTCCCTACTGGCGGTGGACCCTCCTACTAGTGACGGGCCCCCTTACTAATGTGACCCCCATGCTCGTCCAGGCTCTCTTGAGGGTGTCAGGCCGCTAGGCTGGCCGCGATCATCCGCTAGCCCTGACGTACCAGCAGAGCAACCGCTTCCACGTGCGGGGTGTGGGGGAACATGTCGACGGGAGTAACCCTCTTGAGCACGTATCCAGACTTGGCAAGCTGGGCCACGTTGGGAGCCATCGTTGTGGGGTTGCATGAGACGTAAACGAGGCGCGGCGCTCCGACCGCTGCTATTCGCTCTACTGCCTTGTTGCTAAGGCCCGCTCTGGGCGGGTCTACCACAACGACATCGGGCTCTGCGAGTTCACTAGGCAGGTCAATTTCCCCTGCGGCAATTCCTTTCAATATCATCGCCACATCCCCAGCTAGGAAGTGGGTGTTAGTCAAGTTATTAAGTCGTGCATTTTTCCGGGCGTCAGCAACCGCTTGCGGAGAAAGTTCAATTCCCAAGACAGCTCTAGCTTGACGGGCTAAAGGAAGGCCGATACTTCCCACGCCGCAGTAAAGGTCCCATACCACCGGTTGGGACTTTTCTGTGGTCGAGGCAGTCTTGGAATTGCTCTGCGAGGCTGTCCCTGCTGCGGAAACAGGACCGGAGACTAGACCTGCTTCTTCGGCAATCAACTCGTAGAGGGCGTGGGCCATCAAAGTGTTGGTTTGGAAAAACGCGTCCACCGAGATGTGAAGCTCTACCCCGACAACGCGCTCCCGCAGGTATGGCCTCCCCCACAGCACTGTGGAGGGCAAGCCAAAGCTCAGCTCGGCCGCTCCTTCGTTGATGGCGTGAAGGATTCCGACGACATGGCTGCATTCGTAGGTAAGGCGGGCAATAAGATCGGTAGCTCCAGGCAGTTCGCTCACCTTACCGAACCTGTCCCGTACTCTATCCAACGGGGCGGTAACCAGGCTCACGAGCGTCTCACCGGTTTGCGGCGAGGTGCGGACCAATAGATGGCGGACAAAGCCAGAGTGATCGCGGGGATTCCAGCCTGGTATCCGGTAGTCGCGCAGCCACGCTTGTACAACTCGGCGGACTTCTTCGAGCGCGGGGTGAAGCAGGTGGCACTCCTCTAGGGGAAGAACCGAATCCCACCGCCCTCGAGGACGAAAGCCCACTATGGCGCGACCCTCTAAGTTGCCGACGGCAAAGTCAGCGCGGTTGCGGTAGCGCCAAGGCTCTGCCATGCCTATGATGGGCCTGAGTTCGAAGTCTCGTAAACCGCCGAGGTGTTCAAGAGACTCGCACACTTGCTGGGCTTTGTAGGCAAGCTGAGCGTTGTACTCAAGGTTTTGCCATACACATCCGCCACAGACGCCAAAAACAGAGCAACGAGGGGGACGCCTAAGGGGGGAAGGCGTAAGCAGCTCTTCGCACCGGGCCTCGGCGTAGCGTTTCTTCACTTTGGTCACCCGCACCCGCACTACGTCGCCCGGCAGGGCTCCGTCGACAAAGACGACAAAATCGTCGGCTTTGGCAATCCCTCTCCCGCCAAAAGCAAGCCCGGTGACTTGAAGATCAACCAGCTCGCCTTTGCGAAGTGGCGAGCCTGGCTTTATGAATGAGTCTGATGCGCTAGGCATGCCGCAAGTATACGGGAGTTGGCAGCCTGGGCAAGCAACCCATCCGCCAGCTCCCGTTACCTTGATCGGGCCGTAGCTAATCGCTCTTCCCTGCCGAGCCGCTTCTTTGCCTTGCCGAGCCTGTGTCGGTCTGTGCGGCGACTCTTTGGGTCCGCGCGGTAACTACTCTGCCGCCGATACCGCGGGCTCAGGCGACTCCACCTTAGTGAAGACCAACTCGAGGTTCTTCTCGTCTACGAGGATGGTATCTCCGGGGCGGAAATCTCCCTTGAGTAGGGCAAGTGCGATGCGGTCTTGGATCTCCCGCTGGATAAGTCGCTTGAGCGGTCTGGCTCCGTAGGCCGGATCGTAGCCTTGATGAGCTAGGTAGAGCTTGGCCGCGTCAGTCAACTCCAGGTCAATGTCGTGCTCGGCCAGTCTTCTGCGCAGGTGCCCCAGCTGAATTTCCACGATTTGCTTTATGTGCTCCATCGTGAGGCGATGGAAGATGATTATTTCGTCGATGCGGTTGAGAAACTCCGGCTTAAAGGTGGCGCGCAAGATCTCGTTCACCCGGGCGTCCATTTCGACCTCAGTGATGTCCGGGTCGAGTATGAACTCGCTGCCCAGGTTAGAGGTCATGATGATCACAGTGTTCTTGAAGTCCACAGTGCGGCCGTGACCGTCAGTGAGGCGGCCCTCATCCAGAATCTGCAGCAGAAGATTGAACACATCGAGGTGGGCCTTCTCAATCTCGTCCAAAAGCACCACTGAGTAGGGGCGCCGCCGCACTGCTTCTGTTAGGTAACCGCCCTCCTCGTACCCTACGTATCCAGGAGGGGCTCCTATCAACCGGGCGATGGAGTGGCGCTCCTGGAATTCACTCATGTCTATACGGATGAGAGCTCTCTCGTCGTCAAACAGGAACTCGGCTAGTGCTCGTGCCAGTTCTGTCTTACCTACTCCGGTGGGACCCAAGAAGAGGAAGCTTCCTATTGGGCGGTTTGGATCCTGCAACCCGGCCCGGGCCCGTCTAATGGCGTTGGCCACTGCTCGAATGGCGTCATCCTGGCCGACCACGCGTTCGTGGAGCCTTTCCTCCATGTGGACAAGCTTTTGCACCTCGCCCTCAAGCAGTTTTGCCACCGGAATGCCTGTCCACTTGGCCACAACCTCGGCAATATCTTCTTCGTCAACCTCCTCCTTTAACATCTTGAGGTCTTTTTGCAGCTCGGCGAGGCGCTGGTTTTCTTGGGCCAGCTGTTTCTCAAGCTCCGGAATCTTGCCGTAGCGTAGCTCCGCCGCTCTCTGTAGATCGCTTACTCGCTCGGCCTTTTCTGCCTCAATCTTGTAGGCTTCTATCTGCTCTTTGAGAGCTCTGATCTTGCTGATGGCTTCTTTTTCGGCCTGCCAGTGAGCCTTCATGCCTGCGGATTGTTCTTGCAGTTCGGCCAGCTCACTCTCAAGGGCCTCTCTTCTTTCTCTTGAAGCCGGGTCAGTTTCTTTGCTGAGTGCGTGCAGCTCTATCTCCAATTGCTTGATTCTGCGCTCGACTTGGTCAATCTCCGACGGCATGGAGTCGATCTCGATGCGCAATTTGCTTGCTGCCTCATCGACCAAGTCGATGGCTTTGTCGGGGAGGAAGCGATCGGTAATGTAGCGATGAGACAAGACAGCGGCGGCCACCAGTGCGGAGTCTTTAATGCGAACTCCGTGGTGAACTTCGTAGCGCTCTTTTAGACCGCGCAAGATGGCGATTGTGTCTTCCACGGAGGGTTCGCCTACCAAGATCGGTTGAAAGCGTCGCTCAAGAGCAGCGTCTTTTTCTATGTACTTGCGATACTCATCAAGAGTAGTGGCTCCAATCACCCGGAGCTCGCCGCGGGCAAGCATGGGCTTTAGCATGTTGGAAGCGTCGACGGCGCCCTCGGCTGCCCCAGCGCCCACAATAGTGTGCAGCTCATCGATGAAGGTGATGATCTCACCCTCGGAGCCGGAGATCTCTTTTAGAACAGCCTTGAGGCGTTCCTCGAACTCACCCCGGTACTTGGTGCCGGCAACCAAAGCTCCGATGTCAAGCTGGATTACCCGCTTGTTCTTGAGTCCCTCGGGCACATCGCCCGAGACAATGCGTTGCGCAAGACCTTCGACAATGGCGGTCTTACCCACACCTGGCTCTCCGATTAACACTGGATTGTTCTTTGTACGGCGGCTAAGGACCTGAATCACCCGCCGGATCTCTTCATCCCGCCCAATAACCGGATCTAGCTTGCCTCGTCTGGCAAGCTCGGTAAGGTCTCGTCCAAAGCGTTCCAAAGCCTGGTATTTCTCTTCTGCGTTTGGATCAGCGGCGCGTTGTGTTCCGCGAATGTCTTTGAGCACAAGCAAAAGAGAGTCCCTTGTGACGCCATACCGCTTGAGAAGATCGCCCAGCCATCCCTTGTTGGCAGTCAAGCCCATGAGTAGGTGCTCAGTTGAAACGTAAAGGTCGCGCATCTTCTCGGCTTCTTCCTGGGCAGCCTGGAGTGCCTCTTGTGTCTCGCGTGCGAGTCCGAGTTGGGTGGCTCCGTGTACTGTGGCGAAGTAGTCAAGACGCCGTTCGATCTCGCGGCGAAGAGCGGCCGGATCAGCCCCGATCCGCTGCAGTATCGGCACGGTCAAGCCACCTTCTTGATCGATGAGGGCAGCTGCTAGATGCTCGGGTTCGATCTGCGCGTGATGCCTTTCCTGAGCAAGACGTTGGCTTGCTGCCAGGGCTTCTTGGGCTTTGAGGGTGAATTTGTCTAGTTGCATGAGTGCATACCCTCCTCTGGGGTGGTCCTGCCTATGGTTCTCTCCTGGTGCTAGAACTCTGTAACTCCTGGTGCCGTGGTTACCACTGTCGTTGGCCACACGGGCGGCTCAGAAGGTACGGTGGTTTCGGGGATGGTCTCCGGGACCGTTGTTGTCTCCGTGGTTGTCGTGGTGCTAATGGTGGTGGAAGTAGGCGCCACTCGATAAGTGCTTTGGAAGAACGGGTCGTACTTTATCTTGATCTGGGGTTCTTCGAAGTCTTCCTCCGGATACTTGCGATCGGCCACATACATGAACTTCTGCCAGATTATGGCTGGGAAACTGCCTCCGGTGACTCGGATTCCATGGACGTTCTTCATAGAGATCTGCGCCTCTGGGTGTCCTACCCAGACCGTGGTGGACAGATGCGGAGTGTAACCGCAGAACCAGGCATCATGCCACTCGGTAGTTGTCCCGGTCTTGCCTGCGGCTGGTCGATCAATGTCTGCTTTAGTTCCGGTTCCTCTCTTTATATTCATAGCCAAGATCTTGGTGACCTCGTAGGCCACTGCGGCTGAGATTGCCTGGCGCCGCTTAGGCTTGGCTTCGTAGAGAACTCTTCCGCTAGTGTCTTTCACCCGAAGAATGATGGTGGGCTCTACATACTCGCCTTTGTTGGCTAACGTGGCGTAAGCAGCAGCCATTTCAAGGGGCGAAACTCCTATTCTAAGGCCGCCCAAAGCAATAGCGGGGTCAGGGTTAAGCTCAGAGGTTATTCCCATACGATGGGCTACGTCCACTATAGTTTCGGCCCCAACGTCAAGGGCCATTTGAGCATATACCGTATTGTCACTTCTTAGCGTCGCCTCGTACACACTTGAGGTGCCGTAGTAGGTATTGCCGTAGGTTTTTACTTGCCATGGCTCTGGCGCGCCGGGATAGGTGAGGCTAACCGGCATTGATTCGTAGTAGGTGTTGTAGGGGTCCATCCCTTTTTCTAGCGCTGCTACTAGGCAGAAAGTCTTGAAAGCTGAGCCTGGCTGTCTCTTGCCTTGTACAGCTAGATTGAACTTGGAGCTGTCGTAGTCTTTACCCCCTACCATGGCCCTTATGTACCCCGTTCCTACCTCGATGCTCACAAGTGCCGCAGAGGGATCGTCAGGTTGGTCCAGCGTGCTCGTAATTGCTTCTACCGCCAGCTTCTGGAACTCAGGATCGATGGTGGTTTCGACGCGCAGACCGCCAGCGAAGACGCGTTCTTCACCAAACATGTCAATGAGCTGCTTGCGGACGTACGCTACAACGTACGGCTCTTCCACCTTTGTGTAAGGGGAATACGGAGCCAGATTGAGCGGCTCAGCTAGAGCTTGCTGGTATTCGTCTCTTGTGATGTAGCCCAGCTCAAACATCTTGGCCAATACCAGGTTGCGTCGCTTGAGAGCGGCTTCGGGGTGACGGCGAGGTGAATAAATGCTAGGCGCCTGGGGTAGACCAGCCAGCAGTGCAGCCTCGGCGATGGTGAGATCGGCGGGGTCCTTGTTGAAATACGTCCGGGCCGCGGCCTCCACACCGTAAGCGTTCGAACCGAAATAGACGGTGTTTAGGTACATGTCGAGGATTTCTTTTTTCGAGTACTTGCGCTCCATCTGCCAGGCCAGAGCGATTTCGTTCCATTTGCGGGTAAACGAGAGGTCTGACCGGTCAAGGTAAAGATTCCCTACTAGCTGCATGGTGATGGTCGAAAAGCCCTGGCTTATCTTTTGTGCTTTTACGTTAGCGACAAAAGCCCGGGCAAGGCCCTCCAGATCAACGCCGTTGTGGCTGAAGAACCGTTCGTCCTCAATTGCCACGATCGCCCAGCGCAAAATGTCTGGAATTTGCTTGCCGCTTATCACTGTGCGGTTTTGTTCTCCGTGAAGGTAGGCAAGAAGAGTGCCATCGGCGGCGTAGATCTGAGTTGTCTCCGCCAACTTCACTTCGCCCTGGGCTTCCAGCGAAGGCAGGTCCTGCTGCACAACAGCTACAGCATGCAGGCCTGCCAGGAACAAGGTGAGAAACACCGCGATCCCAATGAGGGGAACGCCAACGAGGACAGCAATGGCTACTACTAAGCGACGGGTGCGTATCACCCGTGCGCGCCTGCGTCTTGCAATCCGTCTGTCACGCCCCGTTCTCATTAACCCGTGCCTTTGGCTCCGACTGCGGTTGGATTTACCCGTATGGCCCAACGTTACAAACCTATTCTAGCCCGAGGGGGCGAGGTGCGCGGGGCTGAGCTCTGGTTTGAACTGGAGCCTGGACGGGAAAAAAGTTTACAGATTTTGTATCAAGAGACTTGACATGAGCCGGCTCAACTTATATAATGCGCGCCGACTAACGGAGAGAGTCGAGAGAAAACAGAACTTTCGAAAGTTTGGAGGAGAACTAATGGGCAAGATAATAGGCATCGACCTGGGCACGACTAACTCGTGCATGGCCGTGCTGGAAGGCGGGGAGCCGGTCGTTATCCCCAACGCTGAGGGTGGGCGCACAACCCCGTCGGTGGTGGCGTTTACCAAGACCGGAGAGCAGCTGGTCGGCATTACCGCCAAGCGGCAGGCCGTCACCAACCCGGAGAACACAGTCTTCTCCATCAAACGCTTTATGGGGCGCAAGTACAAGGACGTCACCGAGGAAATGAAGATAGTGCCCTATAAGGTGGTTGAGGGGCCCAACGGCGATGTGCGGGTTAAGATCAAAGATCAGCTGTTTTCGCCGCCGGAAATCTCGGCCAAGATCTTGCAGAAACTCAAGAGAGACGCTGAAGCATATCTGGGCACCGAGGTGACTGAGGCGGTAATCACCGTGCCCGCATACTTTGACGATGCTCAGCGCCAGGCGACTAAAGATGCCGGCACTATTGCTGGCCTTGAGGTCAAGAGGATCATCAACGAGCCCACAGCGGCTGCGCTCGCTTATGGTCTAGACAAGGAACATGACCAGACCATCCTGGTGTTTGACCTGGGTGGCGGTACGTTTGACGTCTCCATCCTGGAGATTGGGGATGGAGTCTTTGAGGTCAAGGCTACCAGCGGCGACACCCATCTGGGTGGCGACAACTGGGACAAGGCCATCGTGGACTGGATGATAAGCGAGTTTCGCAAGCAGACCGGTGTGGACTTGTCCAAGGACCGGCAAGCGCTGCAGCGTCTCTACGAGGCGGCCGAGCGGGCCAAGGTGGAGCTCTCGTCGGTGCTTGAGACTACCATCAACCAGCCGTTTATCACCATGAACGAGAGCGGCCCGCTGCACCTGGAGATGACCCTAACCCGGGCCAAACTGGAGGATCTCACCCGGGATCTGCTCGATCGCCTGGTTGGGCCGACCAAGCAGGCCATGGAAGATGCTGGTCTTAAGCCGGGCGATATTGACCAGGTGATTCTGGTTGGCGGAATGACTCGTATGCCGGCGGTGCAGCAGAAGGTCCGCGAGCTTACAGGCAAGGAGCCGCACAAGGGGATCAACCCCGACGAAGTGGTGGCTCTTGGTGCGGCCATCCAGGCTGGCGTGTTGGCGGGCGAGGTAAAGGATGTTCTGCTCCTGGACGTTACTCCGCTGTCTCTTGGTATTGAAACCAAGGGTGGAGTGTTCACCAAACTGATTGAGCGGAACACCACTATCCCGACCCGCAAGAGCGAGATCTTCACGACGGCCGAGGATGGTCAGACCTCGGTGGAGATCCACGTGCTGCAGGGCGAGCGGGAACTGGCCGCCTACAACAAGTCGCTGGGCAAGTTCCAGTTGACCGGGATTCCGCCTGCGCCACGGGGTGTGCCGCAGATTGAGGTGACGTTTGATATTGACGCCAACGGCATTGTGCACGTCTCGGCTAAGGACCTTGCCACGGGCAACGAGCAGAAGATTGTGATCAAGAGCTCGAGCGGCCTTACCGACGAGGAGATCAAGCGCATGGTCCGCGATGCCGAGCTGCATGCCGAGGAAGACAAGCGTAAGCGGGCCGTCGTCGACGCTCGCAACCACGCGGAGAATCTTATCTACTCCACGCGGAAGTCGCTCAAGGAGTTTGGCGACAAAGTCGACGGCGCGACGCGCGCTGACATCGAGAGCGCTATGCGCGATCTGGAAGAGGCCATCAAAGGTGATGACCTTGACCTGATCCGCAGGCGGACTGAGAAGTTGCAGGAAGTTGCTTTCAAACTCTCCGAGGCTGCTTATCAGGCGGCTCAGAGCCGGTACGCAGGTGCGGCCAGCGGGTCTGGCGCCTCTAGCGGCGACGGTTCTGGAGCGCGTAGTGGGGCAGCCGAAGACGAGGTTGTCGAAGAGGCCGACTATGAGGTGATCGACGAGGATAACAAGTAAGGATAGGAGGAGGTGGTAGAGTATGGCACTGGTTAGATGGGATCCTTTCCGCGAACTGACTGCTCTTCAGACTGAGGTTAACCGTCTGTTCTCTCGGGTCTTGGGCTCCGAGGTGGCCGAGAGGCAGTCCTGGACGCCGTCGATCGACGTAATCGAGACAGATGACAGCATTAAGCTGAAGGCTGAGCTGGCCGGCATGGATCCGGCGGACATCAACATCGAGGTGCAGGACAATGTCCTCACTGTGAGCGGTGAGCGCCGGTTCCAGGAGGAGATCAAGGAGGACAAGTACTACCGCATTGAGCGGCGGTACGGAGCATTTAGCCGGTCGATCGCTCTGCCGCAGACTGTAGACGAGGACAAGATCGAGGCCAAGTACGAGAACGGCATCCTCGAGATTGTCATCCCGAAGGTCGAGACGGCCAAGCCGAAGAAGATAAAGGTGGCCATCGGTGAGTCCAAGGCCAAGACGGTCGAGGCCTCAACCGGAGAGCAGGCCGAGGAGAAGAAGTAATCCCGGAGTTTGAAACCGGGTGATGTTGCGGGCGGCGGCCTCTGGCCGCCGCCCCCACACAGGGTCCCAATCGAACAAACGAGTCAAGGCATGACGACAAACAAGCGACATATACCAATTAAGGTGCCTGAGAACGGCAGAGTGCCCGAGAACGGCAAGCCCGCGGAAGACGAGCGCAACATCCAGGCGGGCGCGCCGAGCGCTGCGGAAGAGCCGACGCGCCAGCCAGCCGAGGGGGCGGCGGGCGAAGCGAGGGCAGCCTCTCCGGGAACCGTCCCGGGTTCCCCGGGAACGTCCTCAGCTTCCTCGGAAACCTCCCCAGCCTCAGCCTCCCCGGGAATCGCCTCAGGCTCTTCAGAGACCGCTCCTGTGCCGGAGCCGGAGTCGACCGAAGCTCTCTTGGCGGAGCGAGACGCGCTTGTCGCAGAGAGGGACGCCCTTCTGGCGGAACACCAGGCTCTAGTGGCCGAAAGGGATGCCCTCACCGACTCGTTCTTGCGGCTCCGGGCGGAATTTGACAACTTCCGCAAGCGGATGGCTCGCGAGCTTACGGAGTCAGGGGCGCGTGCTCGTGCCGAAGTGCTGCTGGAGCTTTTGCCGGTGCTTGATAACCTGGAGAGGGCTCTAGAGGCGGCCGAGCATCACGAAGAGGGCAAGGTAATCGAAGGGGTCAAACTTACTCGGGATATGTTCATGGACCTGCTCCGACGCTCGGGCGTAGAGGAAGTGCCTGGAGTGGGGGCGGAATTCGACCCCAACGTGCACGAAGCTCTTGCTGTGGAGCCGTCGGAGCACAAGGAGGGCACGGTTATCAGGGTATTCCAGCGTGGGTATCGCCATGGGGATCGGATCCTGCGGCCGGCTCGAGTAGTGGTGTCGGCTGCTCCAGAAGCTGCGACGGAAAAAGCGGAGAGTCCGGCCAGTTAAGGAGGGATAGTCATGGCTACCACCACCCGTGACTATTACGAGATCTTGGGGGTAAGTCGGGATGCCTCGCAGGAGGAGATAAAGAAGGCATACCGACGGTTGGCTCGCAAGTACCATCCGGACGCCAACCCCAACGATCCCACCGCTGAGGAGAAGTTCAAAGAGATATCGAGTGCCTATGAGGTGCTCTCTGATCCCGAGAAGCGCAAGCAATATGACGCTGGACGGGCCTTCTTCGGTAGGGGTGCCCAGGCAGGTGGTTTCCGCGATTGGCAGACTACCGCTGCGGGGAGCGAATGGGCCGATCTGTTCAGTAGCCTCTTTGGCGGCGACTTTGGGACGGGGACTTTTGGCGCCCCGTTTGGAGCTACGCGTCAGCGTCCACAACGGGGCAGGGACGTCAGCGTGGCGGTGCGCATCTCGTTCGACGACGCCATGAAAGGGGTTACGACCAAGATCAGCGTTCCTCAGTCGGTAGAGTGCAAGTCTTGCGGAGGGTCTGGCGCCGCACCTGGCACCAAGCCGACCACTTGTCCTCAGTGTCAAGGGCGGGGGGTTGTAAGCCAAAGCCAGGGCTTCTTTGCCATAAGTCAGCCGTGCCGACGCTGCGCAGGCACAGGGACCGTGATCGAGCATCCATGCGCAGCGTGTGAGGGTACCGGTCTTACTCGGGCTCTAAAGAAGTACACGGTCCCGATTCCAGCTGGCGTAAAAGACGGGACCAAGATTCGCCTTAAGGGCAAGGGTGAGCCCGGGGTGTACGGAGGACCGCCGGGAGACCTGTACGTGGTGGTGCAGGTGGACGAAAGCCCGTTGTTTGAGCGCCAGGGCTCCGATCTCATAATTGAAGTCCCGGTTACAATGACCGAGGCGGCGCTGGGGGCTTCAGTGCGAGTACCCACTCCCGACGGGATGGTGGCTCTGAAAATACCTGCGGGGACGCAGAGCGGTAAGCTGCTACGGATTAAAGGTAAGGGTGCTCCCAAGTTGGGTTCAAACGGACGAGGAGACCTTTTGGCTCGCATTAAGGTGTTAACACCTGAGAATCTTACGCGGGAGCAAAAGGAGTTGCTAAAGAAATTTGAGGAATTAAGGCGGGAAGATCCGCGCGCCAACCTGTACGGTTGGCGCGCATAGCGCCAGGTGCAAAGGCTTGGGAATTGCTGCTAGAAGAGTAAAGAAGGAGGTCGTATGCCGCTAGATGACGAGACACGTCCTTTGTTCATGATCTCGGTGGCAGCTGAGCTTGCGGACATGCATCCGCAGACTTTGCGGATGTATGAGAGGCGAGGGCTTGTTCGTCCGCGCCGGTCGTCCAAGAGCACCCGGCTGTATTCGATGAAGGACGTGGAGCGTCTGCGGCACATCCAGTACCTGGTGAATGAGTGCGGCCTCAACCTGGCTGGCGTAGAGCGGGTTCTTGAGATGGAAGAGCAGCTTGCAGCTATGCAATGCAAGATCGAGAAGCTCGAGGCCGAAGTCAAGCGGCTAAAAGAGCAGTTGGTAGCCGAAGTAGAGGCCGTACACCGGAGTTATCGCAAAGAACTGGTTCCCGTTGCTCGGCCGGGGGAGGTTGTTCACGTTCCCCGTCCCCACCGTCAAAGGTGACGGGCAGTTGTGGCGTAGAGAGAAAGGTACCCGAAGCCACGCCATCAAGAAGTTGGCACTCTCCCCGTCAGAGTGCCAGCCTGCAGGTGTATGGCGTAGCGGTACTGAGCTATAATTGTGGCGCGTGGTGAAAAAGGAGGTAGGGAGCCTTGCCAACCTACGAATATCGTTGCGTCTCGTGTCAACATCAATTTGAGCGCTTTCAGCGGATGACTGACGAGCCGGTCAAAGAATGCGAAATCTGCGGCCAGCCCGTGAAGCGTTTGCTTTTCCCTGTCGCCATTCATTTCAAGGGCGACGGATTCTATACCACTGATTACGGTCGCCGGAGCAAGTTTGGAGGCTCGGGGTCTAAGTCGAGCGAAAGCGGCGCCGAGGAGTCCCGCTTCTCGGGCGATTCTGGCGAGAACGGCTCGTCAGGAAACGGCGGGAACGGGGCTCGCAAGAGCACCGAGTCTGCCCTGTCCGGCAAAGGCGAGTGAATCTGCCGGCCGAGGCCATGACCGGAAGAGGTTGGGTCCCTGTGGGCCTCGGCTTGTCCCGTCCGCTGATTGTTCTCACCAACGACGATGGCGTGCATTCACCGGGGCTCATCGCTCTCAAGAAGGCGCTTGAGCCCCTGGGGGATGTACGCATTGTTGCTCCAGAGGAAAACCGCTCAGGTGCGGCCCGCAGCATAACCATGCGCTCACCTCTTTGGGTGGAGGAGGTGCAGCTTGCGGACGGCAGTGTAGCCTTTGCCACCGACGGGACTCCGGTAGACTGCGTGCGGATGGCCGCCCTTGGGTTACTCGATCGTGCCCCGGATTTGATTGTTTCGGGAATCAACCTGGGCGGCAACCTGGGCGACGACATTACCTATTCGGGCACAGTGGCAGCGGCCTTTGAAGGCATCATGCTTGGGATTCCGGCCATTGCCCTCTCCGCTGAAGGCTACCATCCTGGTTACGACCTTAGTGTGCCGGCTCGGTTTGCCGCTCGGCTGATCTCGGTTGTGCTTACCCATGGCTTTCCTGCCAAGACCGCTCTTAACGTTAACTGTCCCGACCTTCCCTGGGAGGCTATTCGCGGAGTGCGCTTCACAACCTTAGGCAAGCGAGTATATGGGGATAAAGTGGAGTACCGCGAAAGCCGAGGTAACCGGCACGGATATCACATTTACAACGATGAGCTTGGTTATCTTCCCGAGCCCGGGACTGACTTCGAGGCTATTGCTGAAGGTTATATTTCTGTCACTCCGCTTCATTTCGACCTCATGTGTCACGAGGCTCTAGAGCAGCTACGGACTTGGGAGGCCCTCCTTGCCCCCGCGCAGGGTGGGAACGAATCCCTCTACCCGCCCAGGGAAGCTCGAACTCCGTCTGAGTCAGCTGCCACCGGCCCTCTGCCCTACCAAGCCGTCGTTTTTGATCTCGACGGTACGGTAGTTGATTCGGTTGAACTGATTGTGACTTCATTCCAGCATGCTTTGCGCGAAGTTCTGGGCAAAGAGGTCTCGCGGGAGGAAGCTGTTTCGTGGGTTGGTCGGCCCCTGCGCGAGCAGATGGAGCTCTTTAGCCCGGAGCACGCAGACGAGCTGGTGCGCGCCTATCAGGAGTACAACCATCGGGAGCATGACCGCATGGTGAAGCTCTATGACGGCATCGTCCACCTGCTTGAAGACCTAAGACGACATGGAGCCAAGGTCGGACTAGTGACCTCGAAGTCGCGCCATACCACGGAGATGGCTTTTAACCTGACAGGCATTGGTAAGTACTTCGACGCCACTGTGTGCGCTTATGAAAGCCCGGGGAACAAACCGTCGCCAGATCCCATAATCGCGTGTCTTGAGCAACTGGGCGTAGAGCCCGCGCAAGCCGTGTACGTGGGTGACAGCCCCGCAGATGTTCAGGCGGCCCGAGCGGCTGGGGTGCGGTGCTTTGCAGTCACCTGGGGGGTGTTTTCGGAAGCGGTGCTTGCGGCTGAAAACCCCGACAAGGTGGTCCATACTATTGTTGAGTTGCGGGAGGCTTTGGGTGTCTAGGAGGACCACATGTTGGCGGAAGAGGCGGCCCGGAGGGCGGAAGAGCTGCGTGCTCTCATCCGGCACCATGACTATCTGTACTACGTCCTTGATCAACCCGAGATAAGCGACGCCGAATACGACGCTCTTTTTCGCGAGCTACAAGAGCTCGAGGCTACCTTTCCAGAAATTGTCACCCCCGATTCCCCTACTCAACGCGTAGCCGGTGAGCCGCTTCCCGAGTTTGCCGAAGTCCGGCACCTGGAGCCCATGCTTTCCTTGGCGAACGCGCGCAACGAGGAGGAGCTGCGGGCCTGGTATGGGCGAGTGGTGCGGTTGTCCGAGGAGGCGGGGGCGCGCCGGGAAGAGTTGCGCTTTGTTCTTGAGCCCAAGATTGATGGCCTGGCTGTTTCGCTGCGCTATGAGAACGGGGTCTTCACTGTGGGGGCCACCAGGGGCAACGGCGAGGTGGGCGAAGATGTGACTGCGAACCTGCGTACTATTCCCACGGTCCCCCTTCGCATGTTAGATAAAGGTAAGCCTTTCCCAGAATTGGTAGAGGTCCGCGGCGAGGTTTATCTGCCGCTCGAAGATTTCGCCCGCCTAAACGAACAGCGTATTGCCGCTGGAGAACCAACTTTCGCCAACCCTCGCAATGCCGCGGCGGGCTCACTGCGCCAGCTTGATCCCCGAGTGACCGCCTCGCGCCCGTTGGCCGTTTGGTACTACGGGATCGGCTATGTGAGCGGCCGGGAGTTTGCTACTCACCATGAGGTGCTTGATTGGCTGCGGGCAGCAGGGTTTAGGGTCAATCCGCATGTGCGAATGGCGAGCACCCTGGAGGAAATTGTCGAGGGCTGCCGGGAGTGGCAGGAGCGCAGGGATCGGCTTGGCTATGACATCGACGGGGTAGTGGTCAAGCTAGACGACCGCAAGCTGCAGGCTGCTCTTGGCGCGGTTGGTCGCGATCCTCGCTGGGCTGTAGCTTACAAGTTTGCTCCCAGCACGGCGCAGACACGGCTGCTTAAGATCAACGTAAATGTGGGCCGCACTGGAATCCTGGTTCCTTGGGCGGAGCTAGAGCCAGTGGAAGTCGGCGGGGTGATAGTAGAACGCGCCACCCTTCATAACGAGGACGACATTCGACGCAAGGATCTGCGCGAAGGGGATATGGTGATTGTGCAGCGGGCGGGTGACGTGATCCCCCAGGTGGTTGCCCCTATCACCTATTTGCGCACTGGAAATGAGAAGCCTTTTCGCATGCCCACCGAGTGTCCCGCTTGCGGGACTAGGGTGGTTCGGAATCCTGGGGAAGTGGCGGTCCGCTGTCCAAACCCAGACTGTCCGGCCAAGCGCGTGGAGGCTATCAAGCACTTTGTAAGTAAGGGGGCAATGGATATTGAGGGAGTGGGCGACAAATTGGTGGAACGTCTACTCTCTCTAGGGCTGATTCACGACGCTGCCGATCTGTACGAGCTTAAGGCCTCACAGCTTGCGGCTCTTGATCGTCTGGGAGAGAAATCAGCGAGCAATATTATTCGAGCCATCGAGGCTTCCAAGAAGCGTCCGGCGGCTCGCGTTCTCTTCGCGCTCGGCATTCCGCATGTGGGGGCTGAGAACGCGGAGTTGTTGATTCGCCATTTTGGCAGCATCGCCGCGCTCAAAGAGGCCTCTGTGGAAGAGATCAGCCAGGTGCCCGGTATTGGCCCGGTGATAGCGCAGAGCGTCTACGAATTTTTCCGTGATCCGCGCAACCTAGATCTACTTGCTCGCCTGGAAAAGGCAGGAGTGGTCACCGAGGCTAGACCATCGGAGCGGGCTGAGGCGGCTTTTGCGGCGGCCGGAGCGGGAAGAGCGGGGGCAGTCGGTGAAGCTGGCGCAGGGCCGCTGGCGGGCAAGACTTTTGTTCTCACCGGTACCCTTCCTCATCTCACCCGCGAAGAAGCCACGGAGCTGATTGAGGGGGCCGGCGGACGAGTGACAGGGTCGGTGAGCTCCAAGACCGACTACGTGGTGGTGGGCGAGAGCCCCGGCTCCAAGCTCACGAAGGCGCAGCAGCTGGGAATTTCGCTCCTGGACGAAGAGGGTCTCCTGAAGCTGCTTGGGCGTTCATAGCCTGGGCTCCTCAAAGAAGCACGGCTTGGCGGCTCAGACCGCCATCTTTGCCGTGGGGCAAGCCGACTATCTCCCTTGACGGCGAGCCTTTATTGCTAGACCGGTTAGGATCCCACCCCCCAGCAGGACAACAACGATCGCGGCCAGCCACCAGGGCCAGGTCCTCGACACGGGTTCCGGCGGGTATGCTCCGGAGCCGCTTGCGGTGGTAGTAGCAGAGACAGTGGTGGAAACAGACTCGGTCGGACTGGCGCCAAGTCTAAATGGTTCGCGACTTCTCCAGATCCGCAGGCCCTCCTCAAGATCGTGCCGAACTACGAGAAGGTGCTGATCACACAGCAGAACGTCTGCTACATTGGCCGACTGAGCAGGCTTTGGATCGCTGAAGATAGGTCCCCAGGAGTTTCCGTCTGAAGAGGCAAGGACTGTGATCCCGATTGCGGTGTCATGGATGACCAGAAGGGCGGTTTCATCAATCACCCGCATCGTTGCCCAAAACGCGGTTGGGGAGCCGAAGGCCTTACTCTGCACTTGCGTCCAGGTGTTGCCATCAAGCGACCTGTAGAGGAAGAAGGTTCCCGTCTTGAGGCTGTCTACCAAGCTTGGTGTGGGGAGGCTCTGGGTGGTGAGGTACAGGGCGTCGCGAAAAACTGTGAGCCACCCGTAGACGTTTTCGAGGCCGCTTGCTCCGAACCCGTTGTCAACTACTTTCTCCCAGGTTGTTCCGTCTACCGTCCGAAAAACGTCAAAATGAGTGAGGTTGCTCAGACTTTCCGCTGGTTCGCTGACAACGTAGAGATGATCACCAAATACTAGTTGTGGGGAAAGCGTAACATTGCTTTTCTTTCCCAACCCTGCCTCGGCTACTCGAGTCCAGTGCTCAGCATCGGGGGTGCGCCAAATCTCCCCGCCGTGGGTGGCATTTGTCACTCCAGCATAAAGGGCATTGTGGAATACCGGTTCCGGATTCTGCGGATTGCGAACGGCCAACGCAATGTTCCCCGGAGTATTGACCTCGCTGAACGACGCTGGCTGAAACTCTCTGCCATCTTTGGAGACAAACAGATCGAATCTTTCCGGAGATCCGCCAACTGCAAGCACGAGCTTGTCTTTAAAGACAAAAGCCGAGCAAACGCTTCCCTCGCGCCGCGGAGAACCGGGAGGCAGCTGCAGAGGAAGTGGAGCAAACGACTTCCCGTCGGCCGACACGTAGATCTCGGGCTCTCTTGTGGTGTCGGCCACAGCGTAAAGACGGCCGCGGAAGACAACGAGATGGAAGCAAAAGCTGCGGCTGCTCGCCAGGATTTCTTTGCCGACCTGCTCCCAGCCAACTCCGTCAGAAGTTCGCCAAATCTGTGCCGGCGGTCGGTCGGGTAGTGTCCTTGTGGCAATGTAAAACCAGCCGTTGAACCGAACGGCGTCCCCGAGTGCAACGTTTGCTGGATTGCCAAATCCGTCTGATGCGACCTTATCCCACGTGAACACGGCAAGATTGCTGGCTCCGGTGATGCCGCTGGCAGCGGCAGAGCCGCTTGGGGTTGCGAGGATGGACAAGAAACATATAAACAGCACGACACCCAAGAGCAGTTGAGCCCGACCTGCCGCATAACTTTGCTGGGGACTAGTCGTTCTAGTTGGACCGGTCCACATTGCCCAAGCGCGAGCCGTGCTTGTCAGGTGCGTTCGTTCGTGCCAAAGGTTAGCACGGTCTCGCAGTGTGCGAGCTTTGATGTTGAGTTTTTCGCAGAAATACTCTGGTAGCTGAAGCCGTAGTTCAAGCAGAGGTGCCTAACGAGTGAAGATGCCGTGTTTGCTTCTCAGACCGGGCAGGTGCGGCGTTAAGGCCTACCGCCTTCGTACCGCGCGTCTCCTAAGGGATTTCCTACATCGTCTTGCTTAGTCTTCGCACGATCCTTGCCGCGGCCGACGATGACATATTGTGCTACGCGGAAGGCCAGCATGTTCTCATTGGCGTGGCGTTGCGCCGAAACGTCCTTGCCCACGCCGTCTGAATCACCGCGCTAGGTTGGCTACTGTTCCTTGACAGCCCAGTAGCCAGAATGGGACAATGCAGCCGATGTTGCTCAAAGGTGGGCACATCGCGGTTCTCCGAGCTACCTGGCCTAACGCCATGGGTCAAGAGAAGAGGGTCTGCGACTCTTAGGCAATGGCGGGTAGCCGCAGCGGCTCTTGCGAGTGTGTGCTGGCAAGGGTCCAAAGGTGGGGATGGAAACGTCCCTGCCCTCCAGTGTGAGAAGGAGAGCGCAAGCCCCGCTGCTTACGCGCCCTCCGGGGCGCTTTCTTGTAGCCGGCTAGTCCTCCGGGAGCCGTTAGAGAACCCCGTACGACGGTTTCGCCAAGCGTCTTGCTGGAGCGAGGAAACTAGCGGTGAGTACTGGCTGGCAAGGAAGTGAGACCCGTGATTTAAAGACCGCCGCTCGGACGTTTGCTTGCGCCTGCGTAGTGGGGGTGTTGGCTGCCTGCGCGGCCTTGTTCCTGGGTGGGTGCGCTCAAGTCTCAGGGGCTGCGGCGGCGGAGGCCCGTACCGACCTAGTTCTCGCTTCCACAACCTCTACTCAGGATTCTGGTTTGTTTGAGGTTCTAGTTCCAGCGTTTGAGACTCTCTACCCCTACCGCGTCAAGGTGATAGCGGTCGGGAGCGGCGAGGCCCTTGCGCTGGGGGCACGTGGTGACGCGGACGTGCTTTTAGTGCATTCTCCGGCTGCAGAGGAAAGCTTTATGCAAAAAGACCTCGGAGTTGAGCGCCGGCCTGTCATGTACAACGATTTTGTTATTGTGGGCCCCCACGAGGACCCCGCAAGGATCGGGGGATGCGCTACGGCTGCTGCGGCCTTTGCCAAGATTGCCCAAGTTGAGGCTCCGTTCTTTAGCCGCGGCGATCATTCCGGCACTCATGATAAAGAGCTAAGTGTGTGGGAGGCGGCGGGCATTAATCCTGTGGGCAAGTGGTACCGGTCGACTGGGCAGGGGATGGGAGAAACGTTGACCATTGCGGATCAGGTCGGCGGCTACACTTTGGCTGACCGGGCCACTTTCTTAAGCAAGAAGGAAGCTCTTCCCAACCTCGAGATTCTTTTGGAGAAAGACCCGGTGCTTTTCAATCAGTACCACGTAATCACAGTGCGGAATGCTCGGAATCTCAAGGGCGCCACAGATTTCACGAACTGGATAGTCTCCGAAGAGGTACAAAAGGGCCTGATTGCAGGGTTTGGACTCAAGGAGTTTGGCCAGCCGCTCTTTGTGCCTAACGCCGGCGAGGGGAACTAGGGGGCAGGTCTTGGAGGTTTTTTGGCAAGCATTGCGGGAGGCGGTCGTTCTGCTGGTGCGGGGCGACTCGTACGTGTACGAAGTGATGTGGATGTCAATTCAGGTGGCGGGTCTTGCCACTATTACCGGCATGGCCGTGGGAATCCCGCTCGGCACTTGGCTCGGTATAAAGAAATTCCGCGGGTGGGGTGCGGCTGCCACTGTGCTTAATGTAGGGATGATGCTTCCTCCGGTTGCCGTGGGATTGTTTGTGTTCATGTTGCTGTCCCGCCAGGGAGTTCTCGGGTCGTTGGGTCTTTTGTACACGCCGGCGGCTATGGTAGTGGCTGAGTTTTTCATCGCCGCCCCGGTAATAGGCGCGATTACCATGAGCGGCGTGGGCTCGGTTCCCAAAGAAGTGCGGCTCCAAGCCTTGGCTTTGGGGGCCTCACGGTGGCAAAGCCTCTGGGTGGTTTTGCGCGAAGCCCGGGTAACGCTTCTTTCGGGGATTGTGGCTGGCTTTGGCGCGGCTATCAGCGAAGTGGGCGCGGTTATGATGGTCGGCGGCAACCTTTCCTCGGGTGGGCACAATCTCACCGGCACTATGACGACAGCCATTGTGGCTTTGGCAAGGCAAGGAGAATACGCCCGGGCGATGGCATTCGCTCTCATACTTCTGGTGATTGCTTTTGTGATCACTTTGGCTCTCACCTATCTCCAACGCGGGGTGCGCAGGCGGTGGCTACAGTCATGAAGGTCTTGAAGTTATTCAGGACAGCCAGTATCAAAGCACCTGGCCTTGCTGGGACTGAATGGGCGATTGAAGCCGGAGATCTGGTCAAGACCTACGGCAAGCGCACTGTGGTCAAGGTGGACTCTTTGCGCGTTATGGCGGGCGAGGTCCTTGCTGTTCTTGGCCCCAATGGGGCCGGCAAGAGTACTCTCTTTCGGATACTTGCCTTGTTGGAGAAACCTGACCAAGGGTGGGTCAAGTACTTTGGCAAGGAAGTAAACGTGAGCGACTTGGCCGCGCGCAGAAGAACAGCCGCTGTTTTTCAGCGTCCGATCTTGTTTCAAGGGACAGTGCGAAAGAATGTGGAGTTTGGTCTGAGGTTCAGACGGCTTGGCCACAAGGAAGTTTGCCGCAGGGTAGACCGGGTGCTGGAGTTGGTGGGCCTGGCTTCTTTTGAGGAAGCAGATGTGCGGACTCTCTCTGGCGGGGAACTGCAGCGGGTAGCGCTGGCGCGAGCTTTGGTTGTAGAACCAGAGATTCTTTTTCTCGACGAGCCCACGAGCAATCTAGACATTGGCCTGCGGAGGCGATTCCGCGAGGACCTGCGACGAATTGTAGAAGCTTTGGCGAGCACTGTTGTGCTTATTACCCACGACCAAGCGGAGGCTTTGGCTCTAGCTGACCGGGTAGCTGTTCTTAGTGAAGGAACTGTTGTCCAGGTTGGTACTCCAGAAGAGGTATTTCTTCAGCCCAAAGCTGCTCTTGTGGCTGATTTGTGCGGGGCAGAGACAACCTGGCGGGGAACAGTTGTGTCCAACCGCGAGGGACTTTGTACTATCCGCACACGAGCCGGGATACTGGTCGATGTTGTGGCTGACCTATCGCCTGGGGATGAGGCGGTACTGTCTATTAGGCCCGAAGATGTGAGCCTTTCTCTGGCGGCTGCCATGCAGCCAGGGGAGGCACCGGGCGGATCTCCCGGGTTTTCGAACCTATATGGCATGCCGCCGTCCAGCGTGCGTAATCGGTGGTTGGGCGAGGTAGCCAAGGTCGTGGCTCATGGGGCGTTGGTGCGAGCAGAAGTGCGTCTTGATGGTTCCGGGAAGGTTGCAGGCGGCGGGATGCCGGTCCGTCTGGGAGGGGAAGGTGAGGTAATCTGTGTTGTTACTCGCGCTTCGGCGGAAGAACTTGGACTAAGGCCAGGACTGCAAGTGCTGGCCGGTGTAAAGGCAGCGGCTATATCGGTGATACCGGAGAAGCCAAGTGTTGGTTTCCGCGATTCCTCTAGCGCGGGTTGGGACAGTGCAAGTTAGGACATCATGCTGGGGGCTTAATGGCACTTGAGAATGAGAATGGGGCAAGAGGCGGCGCGGCCGCTGGTAATGTAGGAGATTACCCTGCAGATGAGGCTGGCGGCCGCGCCGCGAGAGAGGCTGGCGGCCGCGCCGTGAGAGACGTCAGCCTGGCTCTGCTAGCGGGCGGGCAATCTACACGCATGGGCTTTGACAAGGTTCTTGCCTCGTTTCCGGGCGGGAGCCTCATCGAGTGGATGTACCACCGTTTGGCTCCTTTCTTTGAAAATGTCTTTGCCGTGGCCAGGGATCCTGTCCGCTTTCATGATCTTGGCATCCCTGTGGTAACGGATGCCCTGGCTGAGAGCGGTTCTGCGGTAGGGGTCTACACCGCCGTGCTCGCCTCGCCGACAGAAAGGGTCCTTTGCGTAGCTTGCGACATGCCTTTTGTCACGCCTGGTTTGCTTTGGGCCTTGGCTCTCGGGTCGCGTGGATACGATGTGTTTGTTCCTCGGCACGGAGAGTATCTGCAGCCGCTTTGTGCTGTGTATGGAAAAGGCGCGTTAGATGCGTACTACCGCTTTATCACCTCGGGAGGTAGACGCATCTTTGACATTTATCCGGAGCTAAGGACTGGGTACCTAGATGTGGCGGACAGTCGCTTTGGTGACCCAGAACAGATCTTTTTCAACGTGAACACGCCCGAGGAGCTTGAGCTTGCCCGAGCAAGAGCGGCAGCGGGTGAGGAAGACCCGGGGGCGTGGCGTCTTCGGCTAAATGCCGAAATCAGGGCTTTTATGAGTCGGTCCCCGTTACCGGTTGTCTCGTTTGTAGGCAAGAAGAAGTCGGGCAAGACCACCGTGGTTCTGGGAGTGCTCGAAGAGCTGCGCCGCCGCGGCTACCGAGTGGCGGTGATCAAGCACGACACGCACGGTTTTGACATCGATGTTCCCGGCACAGATTCATACCGCTTCCGCGAAAAAGGAGCAGAAGTGGTGGGAATAAGCTCGCCGTTTCAATACGTGTGGGTAAACTCGGTTTCAAATGGGCAAGAGCCACGTCTGGAGGAGTTGGTCAGCCAAGTAAGCGAGCCGGTAGACCTGGTCATCACTGAAGGCTTCAAGAAACAAAACGCTCCAAAAATCGAGGTCTCGCGCAGAGCGCGCAGCACAGAGCTTGTATGTCGACCAGAGGAGCTGATAGGGATCGCAAGCGATCAGCGGTTCCCCGACTACGCCGTACCCCAGTTCTCCCTCGATGATTTCGTCGCTTTGGCTGACCTTATCGAGAAACTTCTGCTTAACAAAGGGGCTATCACCCCAGTACTCAAGGACAGCGCTAATGATTGACGAGGAAACCACAGTAACTGACGTAACTGATTGCAATGGAAAAATCGTAGACTACTTGCGGCTCTCGGTGACCGACAGATGCAACTATCGCTGCGTCTACTGCATGCCCCCAGAAGGAGTTGCCTTTATCCCCCATTCCGAGATTCTTTCCTACGAGGAAATGGTGTTCTTTGTACAGGTGGCGGCAGAGGCGGGGATCAGCAAGGTTCGCCTGACGGGAGGCGAGCCGCTTGTGCGCAAGGGGTTGCCGGAGCTCATCCGAATGATCCGGGGAGTTCCGGGAATCCAGGGTGTCAGTCTCACCACAAATGGGGTTCTTCTTCCGCGGTATGCGGCGGAGCTGAAGGCGGCCGGTCTTGACCGCGTAAATATCAGCTTGGATTCGCTAGACCCGGAGCGGTATCACGAGCTTACCCGGGGTGGGTCTCTGGAGGAGGCCTTGGCTGGCGTCGAGGCTGCGCTTAACGCGGGGCTTGATCCGGTGAAGCTAAACGTGGTCATGATGAAAGAGCTGGTCGAGGAGCTTCCAGACTTTGTGGCTCTCACCCGGGAACAGCCTCTCCATGTCCGGTTTATTGAATGGATGCCGGTTGGGGGCTGCGGACCGCGCACGGCCGGTGAATCACTTGCCAAGGCGGATCTAATGGAAGCTCTACGTCGAATTGCGCTTGCCCAGCAGGCGGAGCTTGAACCCGTAAGCGACTCTGAGCTGGAGGGCTGGGGTCCTGCGCGCTACTACCGTCTGACGGGTCACGAAGGAACCTTTGGCTTCATTGGTTCGGTGTCCGATCACTTCTGCAGTGACTGCAACCGCCTGCGGCTTACGGCAGACGGGCGGCTTAAGAATTGCCTGTTTTCGGATCACGAGGTCGATGTGAAGCCAGCTTTGCGGGCGCGCGATCGAAGACAAGTGCTTGAACTAATTCGCGAGTCTCTGCGCGCCAAGACCTTTGACAAGAATGTCCTACCGGGGCGCACCAAGCGCAGCATGTCTCAGGTGGGCGGGTAGCAAGGAGAACAAGATGGAAGACCGACAACTAAGCCATGTGGACCAGGAGGGGCAAGCCCGCATGGTCGATGTGGGGGAGAAAGCTGTCACCCGGCGTGAGGCTCGGGCGGGCGCGCGAGTTTGGATGGCTCCCGAGACTCTCCGTCTGTTGCGTGAACAGGCTCTTCCCAAAGGAGATGTACTTGCAGTGGCCAAAGTGGCCGGCATTATGGCGGCCAAACGCACATGGGATCTTGTTCCTCTTTGCCATCCGCTCCCGCTCAGCTTCGTAGACATCCACTTCACAGTGGTCGAAGAGGACTCAAGAGTGGACATCGAGTGCGTGACACGCACTGAGGCTCGCACCGGGGTGGAAATGGAAGCTCTCACAGGAGCAACAGTGGCCGCGATCACTATCTACGACATGTGCAAAGCCGTGGATAGGGGCATGATCATCGGCGACATTCGCCTACTTGAAAAAACCGGCGGCAAGGAGGACTACGTGCGCCCGGGCGAGGGAGTTGGCTTTGTAGTAGCGGTCAACGTAAGTGAAGCCAAAGGGCAGAGAAAAACCTCGGTGGACGAGATAACACTCGTGGAAGAAGTGGGCGTCAAGGGTGACGCCCACGCCGGCGGCAGCCATCGGCAGGTGAGCCTGCTGGCCGAAGAGTCCATTGCCAAAATAGTTGCGCGCGGTCTTGACGTCGGACCAGGCGATTTTGCCGAGAACATAACCACACGAGGTATTGACGTTGCGTCTCTACCGGTAGGAACTGTGCTTGAGGTCGGGGAAACATTGCTCGAAGTTTCCCAAGTCGGCAAGGAATGCCACAGCCGGTGCGCAATCTACCAGCAGGCTGGCGATTGCGTGATGCCGAGGGAAGGGATATTTGCCCGTGTGCTTAGGGGCGGGCGGGTTGCTCCTGGAGATCGCGTGCGGGTAAGAAGGCTGGGGGCCTAGGCATGAGACGGCTGGAGATGCAGGCATGAGCGAGAAGGGAATGCACGGCAACCTTGCCAAGCCTATACGCGCCGCGGTGGTAACGCTTAGCGACAAAGCGAGCGCCGGGCTAAGAGACGATGCTTCCGGTCCGGTGTTGGTGGAGGCACTGCAGGATTTGGGTGCGGAAGTAGGCACTCCGGTGGTCATTCCAGACGATCGAGAAGAGATTGAGCGCACGCTGGCTACTCTGGCGGACTCGGGCCAGTACGACCTGATTCTGACAACCGGTGGTACAGGGCTTTCGCCTCGCGACCATACTCCCGAGGCGACTTTGGCGGTTGTAGACCGGCTAGTGCCTGGCATTGCTGAAGCTATGCGAGCGGCCTCTTTGGCAGTCACGCCTTTTGCCATGCTAAGCCGGGCGGTGGCGGGAGTTCGTGGCCGGACACTCATTATTAACCTTCCGGGCAGCCCCAAAGCTTGCAGAGAACAGTTTGCTGTGATCGCACCTGCTCTAGCTCATGCTGTTGAGGTTCTGCGTGGCGAGGCGTATGAGTGCGCCCAAACCCAGGCAGCTAGTCAGGATAAGGAAGGATAGCGATCCAGGCCGATAGTGATCCAAGCCGAGGACTAGCGCTCAAACACTAGCTTGCGCGCTTGTACCAAACCGGCCTGCTTTTTGCTGCTTAGCCTCGTAAAGTCGCGTGTCTGCTACTTTGAGCAGCTCCTCTGGATCGACGCCGTCCTCGGGGCAAGCTGCCACCCCAAAGCTGACCTCGAGAGAGATAAAAGTCTGTCCCACCCGGAAACGGGTGTTGTTAATGGCCTGAGATATCCGCTGCCCCACCAGGCTTATGGCATTCGCATCTGCCTCTGGCATGAGAATGAGAAACTCATCGCCCCCATACCGACACGGGATATCTACCTCACGGATATTGGAGCGCATGATTGCCGCGAGGTGAGCCAAAGCACTGTCTCCAGCGGCATGGCCAAATGTGTCGTTGATTGACTTAAGATTGTCGAAGTCGATCATCAAGATGGCAAAACGCCGCCGATAGCGCTTGTAAATCTCCACGTGGCGAGATAGCTCTGGTTCCCAGTAGCGGCGGTTGTAAAGCCCAGTGAGAGGATCGGTATGAGCCATCCGGCTGAGCTCGGCCTTGCTGTGCTGGTGATAGGCCAAAGCGGCGGCAGCCATCACACGGTGGAGTCCTTGCCGGATTACCCGCGCCATGCGCAAAATGTCGGCGTCCTGCTGGCGCAGGTTGGCCGCCAAGCGCTCCCACACAGCGTCCTCAAGAGCGCCAAGACTGCGGGCCAAATTTACGATGGCGTCGGCGCCTTCGGGTTGCATCAGGCCGAAAGCTTCTGCCTGGCGGAAGTAGATGCCGCCCTCCTCAAACTGTCTAAGGGCTTCTTCATCAACCAGGCTCTGGGCCAGGCCTTCTATCAACCCAAGCGAAGCACGTATGCTTTCCTGCGTGGGAAACCGTTCCAGAGCCTCAAGATCGTCTAGTTCGTCAACTAGCCGCGTGAGCCAGTCCTTAGCAATTTCAAGCTTGTGCTGTTCAAGGATTCTCTTAGCCTTGGCCAGCACGACGCTCCGAGGCGTCGCCTCTTGCGACTGTGGCGAGTTTTCCTGTGGAGATGTGTTCGTCACAGGTCAAACCTCTTTGCTCAGAATGCAAATCTACACTCATTCTACAATCAGACAACAGGGGCCCGCAAGGATATGGATCCTGCACGGTATTATTTTTCGGGATAATCAGGACATAACTTGACTACGACTTTTGGTGTAGCCTGGAACTATACAAAGACCAAAGCAGCAGGAAGAACTATGCGGATAGGCTTTGACGCGAGGGCAGTGCGGTTCCGGGGTGGGATCGGCACCTATTCGCGGAACTTGCTCCGCGAGTTTGGATACCTTGGGCTTGATGTGGTGGTCTTTTGCCAGGACCGCGAGAAACAGAACATTCCCGCTGCTGAGTCTTTTACCCTTATCACCCTTGACGCCGAGGTAGATTCTTGGCGCGGGGTGGGTCTCTTGCGGGCTGCGGTCAAGGAGGCAGGCATTGATCTTCTCCATGTCCCTACTCCTTGGGCGCCTACTCCGGCGCCGGTGCCCCTCGTAGTCACTGTCCATGACGTTGCGCCGTTTCTTTATCCGACAGTACTCCCGCCGCTCATGCGGTTTCGCTATCGGCGGCAGTTTGCGCGCGCTCTGCAGGAAGCCGATCGTGTGATCACCGTCTCACGTATTCTGAACTCTGCCCTAAACGTCTATGCTCATGCCGATGCCGCCAAGATCCGAGTAATTTACAACGGAGTTTCGACACGGTTCACACCACACATGGACCCCAAGACCAAGGCTGCTGCTTGCCGCCGGCACGGCCTGCCCGAGCGGTACGTTCTCTGGGTGGGGGACTTTCGACCGGAGAAAAACGTGATGTTTCTGATCCAGGCTTGGGCGCGGCTTAGCCGTCGTTTGGCCGACTTGCCCCCGTTGGTGCTTGCTGGCGAAAAGCGCGGGTTGTACCGAAAAATCAAGGCAGAGGCGGAGAAACTTGGGCTTGGGGGGCAGGTGCTATTTCCCGGCTATATTCCTGACGATGATCTTCCGCCTATTTACGCAGCGGCCTCGCTTTTTGTGTTTCCTTCTCTGTATGAAGGGTTTGGGCTTCCGCCACTTGAGGCGATGGCGTGCGGCACTCCCTGCGTGGTTTCCAACTCCTCTTCGCTGCCCGAGGTGGCTGGATCGGCAGCTTTACTTTTTAACCCCACCTCCTTGGAGAATTTCGAGGAGTGCGTAGCTAGAGTTCTTATGGATGAGGAGCTGCGCGAAAACTTGCGGGAAGCGGGGCTTCGTCAGGCAGCCGCGTTTAGCTGGAGTAGGGCGGCTGAGGAGACTCTGCGTGTGTACCGGGAAGTACTGGGTGGGCCTGCAACCTGGTCGGGGGCTCGTGGCGAGGAGTCTGGGTCTGGTGGCGAGGAGTCTAGGCCTAGTGCCGAGGGGTCTAGGCCTAGTGCCGAGGGGTCTAGGCCTAGTGCCGAGGGGTCTGGTGCCTCGTGAAAGATCTTCGCGATTTCATTGCTCTTCTCAAGGACAAGGGGGAGCTTGCGGTCATTGACGTTCCGGTTGACCCAGAACTGGAGATGACCGAAATTGCTGATCGGGTGGTCAAGTCTGGGGGGCCAGCTCTCCTCTTTACTCGACCCAAGGGCTCCACCATTCCAGTGCTCATGAATCAGTTTGGAAGCCACACGCGCATGTGCCTTGCCTTGCGGGCTCAGTCGTATGAGCAGGTGGCCGAAAAGGTGCGCGCGTTAACTGCACTTGACTTGCCCGGCTCTATTTGGGAGAAGCTCAAGGCTCTTGCTCAGCTTAAGAAAATCGCTGATCTTGAGCCTCGTCTGGTAAAAGACGGGCCTTGCCAAGAAGTAGTGCTGACCGGCGAGGAAGTGGATCTAGGGAAGCTGCCCATTCTCAAATGCTGGCCATTGGACGGAGGACGGTACGTAACTTTACCGCTGGTATTTACTCGTCACCCAGTCACCGGACGGCGCAATGTGGGCATGTATAGACTGCAGGTGTTTGACCGCAACACGACCGGGATGCACTGGCACATCCACAAGGATGCGGCGGAGCATTACCGTAAGGCGCGCACCAAGATGGAAGTAGCGGTGGCGATTGGTACCGATCCGGCTATCACCTACGCGGCCACCGCTCCCCTTCCTAGCGGGATTGACGAGCTGCTCTTTGCTGGCTTCTTGCGGGGCGAGGCGGTAAGTCTCGTGCGGTGTCGTACGGTCGATCTTGAAGTGCCAGACCACGCAGAAATCATCCTCGAAGGCTATGTGGACGTTAATGAGCGCAGGCTCGAAGGCCCCTTCGGCGATCATACCGGCTACTACTCTTTGGCCGACGATTACCCGGTTTTTCACGTGACTGCTATTACCCATCGGCGCGACCCCATCTATGCGGCAACTGTGGTAGGGAAGGCTCCCATGGAGGATGCCTACCTGGGCAAAGCCACAGAGCGCATCTTTCTGCCTCTTATTCAACTTACTCTTCCCGAGGTCGTAGATATCGACCTTCCCATGCAAGGCGGGTTTCACAACTGTGCCCTTGTGGCCATTGAAAAGCGCTACCCCTTACATGCACGCAAGGTAATGCACGCTCTGTGGGGGATGGGGCAGCTCCAATTCTCTAAATGCATCGTAGTAGTAGACGCCGAAGTAAATGTGCATGACTATGCCGAAGTAGCGTGGCGGGTGTTTAACAACGTGGACTGGAAGCGAGACGTGCTCGCTGTTGAGGGTCCGGTTGACGTTTTGGATCACTCCTCTCCACAGCCGCTGTGGGGCGGCAAGATGGGAATCGATGCCACCCGCAAGTGGGCAGAGGAAGGTCATCCACGCGAGTGGCCAGCTGATGTAGTTATGAGTCAGGATGTAAAAGCCCGCGTAGATGAGCTCTGGCCCCTGTTGGGCTTGAACCAGCGGGACAGCAAAGAAAGAGGTTAAGACCAAGATTGTTTGTCACTTACGTTCGCCGCTTTGCCTCCCTAATCAAATTTGAACACTCCATTTTTGCTCTCCCCTTTGCCTACTCTGCCGCTTTCCTTGCCGAGATGCGGGTGCCAGGCTTTTGGCGCATGTTTTGGATCACCGTGGCCATGGTGGCGGCTCGTAGTTTTGCCATGGCCCTAAACCGTCTGATCGATGCAGAGATTGATGCCCGCAACCCGCGTACAGCCGGAAGGGAGATTCCAGCGGGGCTGCTCAAGAAGCGGCAGGTGTGGGTTTTCGCCCTGGCCTCTTTGGCTGTGCTTGTATGGTCTACCTTTAATCTCCCGGTCATTACCCGGTACCTGTGGCCTGCGGTGGTGGTGCCCATGGTCATCTATCCATACACCAAGAGATGGACATGGCTGTGTCATCTGGTGCTGGGTTTCACAGACGCACTTGGTCCAATGGGGGCCTGGGTGGCGGTAACCGGCGTGGTGACTTGGGAGCCGCTTCTTATCGGCATAGGGGTTACTTTGTGGATAGCTGGTTTCGATGTCATCTACTCCTTCATGGACATAGCTGTGGACCGGGCGCAGGGGCTGCATTCCATTCCGGCTGATTTTGGAGAACGAGCGGGACTGTGGAGTACGCGCGTCATGCATGTGCTTGCTGTGGTGTTCTTGGCCCTTGCTGGGTGGGAAAGAGAAGCCAACCTGGTGTACTACCTTGGGGTGGCCGCATGTGCAATCCTGCTTTTCTATGAGAACTGGCTGATGCGCAAAGCTGAGCTCGAGAAGGTGGGTGTAGCCTTCATGACGATGAACGGAATCATTAGCGTCGTTTTCTTGTTTTTCACGACATTGAGTTTGTTCGTGCTGTAGGAGCAAAGTTGACCACGGGCGACACTCGACGTGCAGCCGTTGGATCTCCGGATCCTCGGAGGGTAAAGGAGATGTTTGACCGCATCGCCGGGTCTTACGATCGCCTTAATGATCTTATGACCGCTGGCCTACATCACCGGTGGCGCGAGCTTGGGGTGATGGTTGCCGGGGTCAGGCCGGGAGATTCGGCTTTGGATGTTTGCTGCGGCACGGGGGACTTTGCTTTTGCCCTACAAAGAGCGGTAGGTCCGAGCGGCCGGGTGGTGGCGGTAGACGTCTCAGAGAAGATGTTGCGGGTGGCGCGGGAGAAGGCGGGGCGAAACCAGCTGGATGTGAGGTTTGTGCAAGCCGACGTGCTTGCTTTGCCTTTTCCGGATGGGGCGGCGGCGGGGCCGGATGGAAGGCCGCAAGGATTTGCTGCCTGCACCGTGGGGTTTGGCATCAGGAATGTGCCCGACATTGTGGGGGCGTTCAGGGAGATGCGACGAGTTTGTCGTCCAGGCGCGCGGGTGGTGTGTCTAGAAATAACGCAGGTTCGTCTTCCGGTGTTCCGGCAGTTCTACGAATTCTGGTTGGGACGGGTGGTTCCCTGGCTTGGGTGGATCGCCGCCCGCGACAAGGCCGCGTACGAGTATCTGCCGGCCTCAGTTAAGCGTTTTCCTGACGCCGACGAACTGAAGCGCCTGATGCAAGAGGCGGGCCTAAAGAATGTGCGCTACGAACTCTTGGCCGGGGGCATCGTGGCGCTGCACTGGGGGTCGGTCTAGAACAGTCGGGCAGCCGTCACTTTTGGCTTGCCCGTGTTAGACTCCCCGCATGCCTCAAGGAATTACCGCTGATCCACTTGACGAGATCGAGAACAAGGTGGCGCGGGGCGAGCGTCTTTCTTTCGCAGACGGGCTCGCTCTTTTTCGCGCTCCCGATGTGCTGCGTGTAGCACGGTTGGCCGATGGCGTTCGCCGACAAAAGGTAGGCGACGAGGCCTATTTTGTTGTAAATAGGCATATCAACTACACCAACATCTGTCGCAACCGCTGCAAATTCTGCGCCTTTTCCAGAAGCGAGAAACAAGCAGGTGCCTACACGCTTTCCCTAGATCAAGTTCTAGAAAAGGCTGAGGAAGCGATAAGTCAGGGGGCCACCGAGATTCATATCGTGGGGGGAGAGAATCCCGCCCTGTCCTATGAGCGAGTGCGAGAGATGGTGGCTGGCATAAGGGCGCTTGCCCCCGATGTCCACATAAAGGCCTTCACAGCTTCTGAGATAGCCTGTTTTGCCCAAATGGAGGGACTTACCGAACGAGAGATCCTAGCTGATCTTAGGAGCATTGGCCTTGACAGTTTGCCAGGAGGGGGAGCGGAAATCTTTCGAGCTGAGGTGAGGCAGCAAGTATGTCCCTCGAAAATCTCTGGAGAAAAGTGGCTGGAGATTCACCGTACAGCCCATCAGTTAGGCATTAGGACCAATGCCACGATGCTTTATGGCCACGTGGAGTCCTACGAGGACCGGGTGGATCACTTGTTGCGGCTGCGCGAGCTTCAGGACGAAACCGGCGGCTTCCAGGCGTTTGTACCAATATCTTTTCAGCCCAAGAAAAGCGCTCTATCGCACTTACCCGGGCCTAGCGGTCTGGATGATCTAAGAACCATAGCGGTGGCTCGACTGTTGCTCGATAACTTTGCCCATATCAAAGCCTATTGGGTGATGATTGGGCTGAAGATGGCTCAGGTGGCTCTGTTTTTCGGCGCTGATGACCTGGATGGAACCGTGGTGGAAGAGGTCATATCTCTCATGTCAGGGGCCGAGCACGGCCAGGCGGTGGCTAAAGAGGAGCTGGTGCGACTGATCCAAGATGCTGGGCGCATTCCGGTGGAGCGGGATGCTTGTTACCGAGTGGTGCGACGGTACGCTAAGTCACCCAGCAGCGGGGAGAACTCGGTTGGGGCTGGGTGATATGCGCGTGCGGGTTGGTCATATCCGATTCCTCAACTGTTACCCACTTTATTATGGGCTCAAGCAGCTTGGTCTACTTGCTCCCGGATGCTCCGGCGCTCCTGAGGTCGCGGTGCGCGAGACCGGCACGGGGAGCAACGACCGCGAGTTTGAGTTTGAGCTAGTTCCGGGTGTGCCCACCGAGCTCAACAGCATGCTTGCCTCCGGGCTGCTTGACATAAGCCCGGTAAGTTCCATTGCCTACGCGACTAACGACCGGGATCTTCTGCTTTCGGAGCGGCTTAGCATTTCCTCAGCCGGAGCGGTAGACAGTATCCAGCTGGTAACCAAAAAGCAGTCCCTTGGCTCGGTTCACAAAGTAGCCCTGACCAGGCAGAGCGCCACCTCGGTTGTGCTGCTGAAGATTATCTTCAAACTTCGCTACGCCCACGATGTCTCATATGGTGAGCTTACTGGCCCCGTGGAACGGGCGCTGGAAGAGTATGACGCTGTCCTACTGATCGGCGATCAGGGTTTGGAGGCGCTTCATTTTCCCATCTCTGGCACACGCTCCTACGACCTTGGGGAGTTGTGGTATGAGTGGACAGGGCTCCCAATGGTGTATGCGGTTTGGGCGGCGCGGGCTGATTTTGCCCAAAGCCATCCCGAAGAGCTGCATGCTGTGGACGGCAGACTAAATCAAGCCATGAACTACGGGAGGGCCCATCTCCCCGAGGCAGCCAAAGCGGCGCTTGCGTCCTACCGTTTCACCGAGCAGCAGGTCTTTCGCTTCTTTTCACGGTTGCGGTATGAGTTCTCTCCTGAGTACCGCAAAGGGCTTAGTCTCTTCTATGAGCTGGCTTACGAGGCTGGGGAGCTCTCGCAGGTGCCGCAACTTAAATTCATCCCGCCAAGCTCACCAAGGCAGGTGGCTTAGAAAATGCGGCTCTTTTTGGTCTTGGAGGCTGTCCGTGTCGAGGATGACCGAGAAAGAAGCCCTTGATTTGCTCCGCTCGCGGGATCTTCTCGGGGTGGGAGCTGAGGCCCACGCCGCCCGCACACGCTTGGTGCCCGGGCCATATGCCACCTTCATCGTCGACCGGAACATAAACTACACAAACGTCTGTGTGGCGGGGTGTAAGTTCTGCGCGTTTCATCGCGCTCTTGGGGATCCCGACGCCTACGTGCTCTCCCGTGAATCGCTCTACGAGAAAATCGAGGAAACCTTGGCTTTGGGAGGCACAGGGATACTCTTGCAGGGGGGACTACACCCGGGACTTGACATCACTTACTTTGAGGAGCTCTTTCGATCGATCAAAGACAGGTTCGACATCACGCTTCATGCGCTTTCGCCGCCCGAAGTAGTGCATATTGCAAAGACCAGCGGGCTCTCGCTCGCGACCACGCTTAAACGGCTTAGGGCGGCGGGACTTGACTCGTTGCCGGGAGGCGGGGCCGAGATCCTGGTGGATAGGGTTAGGAGCCAGATTGCGCCTCACAAGTGCACGGCGGATGAGTGGGTTGCGGTCATGCGTGAAGCCCATCGCCAAGGCATTTTCTCTACCGCAACCATGATGTTTGGCAGCGTAGAGACCTTGGCCGACCGTGTGGAGCACTTGCGGGTTATCCGGGATCTACAGGACGAGACCGGGGGCTTTCGGGCTTTTATTCCCTGGACTTTTTCGGCTCCCAGGACTGCGTTGGAGGGTGAAGTGGTTTCGGCTACGGCCGTGGAGTATCTCATGATGGTAGCGGTGGCGCGGCTATACTTGGACAACATCCCCCACATTCAAGCCTCATGGGTGACGCAAGGTCTAAAGCTTGGGCAAGTAGCGCTCAGGTTTGGAGCTGATGACTTGGGCAGCACCATGATCGAGGAGAATGTAGTGGCTGCCACAGGGTTGCGGGTGCGGGCCAATCGCGCGGAGCTAGTGCGAGCCATTTGGGAGGCAGGCTTCGTGCCGGCGCAGCGCCGTACAGACTATAGTTTGGTCAGGGTCTTTTTGGAGGGAAAGTGTGAGGAGTAAGTCTGCCGAGCAGCACAAGGTTATCGCACGTCGTAGGGTGGTCAGGCGTCGGCTAGTAAAAAGCTGGGCTGCGGGCGCGGTTACTGCGCTCTGGGTGGTGCTTCTGCTTCCTGTGTTGGTTGGCTGTGGCGAGGGACCGACAACGACTGGGTCGGAGGCGCAAACGTCAGGGTCCAGTGCTGTAACGACTAGCGCGACGGCGCCTTCCTCGGGTTCGGGTCCTTCGACCTCGATTATCAGTGTGCCTAACTCCAACCAAGGACCGAGTTCGCTTCCGGCCAAGGTGGCTATTGTGGCTCCGGAGAAAAGCAATGATTTCGGCTGGAATCAGGAGGGAGTGAGGTGCGCGAGGCAGATCGCTGAAGAAATAGGGGCCCAAGTTGAAGTTTCCGAAAACGCTGGGTACGAGGATGTCTCGCCCATTTACCGCCAGCTTGTAGCCAACGGAGCTGACTGGGTTATCTTATGGGCGGGCGGCTACAACACGGTTGGACCTCAGCTGGCCCAAGAGACTCAGACGCGGACAGTGGTTATCGGGGCGTTTGAGCAGGGTCTTGTGCCTGGTCTGTGCGCAGATTTCGAGACTAATGCCCAGGAGGGCGCCTATCTTGCGGGTGTGCTGGCGGCCACAATGAGCAAGACAAAGGTTCTGGGGATAGTGGCTTCCGCCGACGATGAGAACTGGAACAAGATGGCTGCCGGTTTCATCGTGGGAGCGCGGGCTGCGTTGCCTGAGATACGCATAGAGTACGCACAAGTGGGGCAAGCCGCTTATGCGGACGCAGCGGCAGCCAAGAGAGTGACGGCCAATGTGATAGCCACTGGAGCCGATATCATCCTTGGCATGGGAGATGGATCGACCTTCGGCATGATGCAGGCGGTAGAGAATGCCACTCCGCCGCAAGGGGCGGAAAAAGTCTGGTTCATTGATGTCATCGGGGACAAGACTTCGTTGGACACCAAGCACGTGCTACTCACCTCTGTGGTGTGGGACTACATGCCTCTCTTTCGTGATGCCGTGCGCCGCATGCAAGAGGGTACGTACGGTACTGAGGTGACTTATCTAGATCTCAAGAACGGAGGCATAGGGCTCTTGCGTACCCCACATATTCCGGCGGAGATGTGGGAGAGGGCGGAACAGGCCAAGGCTCAGGTCATAGCGGGAGCTGTTGAAATCCCGGTCATTTATAAGAAAAGCGATCTCGAGCCGCTTCTTCGGTAGGAGAGTACGGGAGGTTGAGTGTGAGCACTGGGCAGAACGTGAAGGACTCTGCCTCGGCTCTTGGTTCTCAAGCTGCCGTACCTCCTTTGGTCTCCATGCGGGGAATCACCAAAGCTTTTCCGGGCGTGCTGGCCAATGATCGGGTGGACCTTGACCTTTACCCAGGAGAAATTCACTGCCTACTAGGGGAGAACGGAGCTGGCAAGTCCACCTTGGTGCACATTTTGGCTGGTCTCTTGCTGCCAGACGAGGGGACTGTGACGGTTGCGGGCCGGTTCTTGTCTCTTGGGTCCCCTGATGCTTCGCTTCGCGCAGGGATAGGGATGGTTTTTCAGCATCCTTCTCTTGTCCCTACGTTTACGGTCATTGAGAATCTACTGCTTGGCACAAGGCTGGGGCGACTAAGCCGCAACAGGGCTCGACAGCGACTGGAGGTTATTTGCCGGCAGGTAGGCCTCGAACTGGAGCCTGACGCTGTGGTGGGGAGACTTCCGCTTGGCCGTCAGCAGCAGGTGGAAATAATCAAAGCCTTGTGGCGCGGGGCTCGGGTTCTTGTGCTTGACGAGCCCACCGCAATGTTGGCGCCTCAAGAAGTAGACGTGCTGGGACAGCTCCTGCGAAGCCTCAAGGACCAGGGCATGGCACTGGTTCTGATCACGCACAAAGTGCGCGAGGCTCTTGCCTGGGCCGACCGCATCACAGTGCTACGTCAGGGGCGAGTGACTGGACAATTGGACCCTGTTGCGCTCGAGCAGAGGCTGGCTGTAAATAGGACCGCTGTGGCTCGGTCCCTGGTGGGGATGATGTTTGGGGAGGAGGCCGAACAGAATCCGTCGCTGGCCGAAGAATTGGTGGAGCTAAGGACGACTGATGAACAGCCGAGACGCCCGCGGCGTTGGGTGGGAACCGAAGTAGCGCTTGAGCTGGACGGTGTGAGTGTGCGTCCAGGTCCGCAGGAGGTGGGGCTCCACGGTGTCTCTCTGGTGGTACACCGGGGAGAAATTCTGGGCATCGCTGGCATCGATGGAAACGGTCAGCGTGAGTTGGCCGAAGCCATTGCTGGTCAAAGGAAGATAAGCCGCGGCAGGATATTGCTTGAGGGAAGGGACGTAACCCGGGCTAGCGCAGCCGAACGCCAGCGCGTGGGATTGGCGTTTGTCACGGATGACCGCTTGGGAGAGGGCGTCGTTCCGAGCCTTCCCGTATCGCTCAACCTCCTTATCAAACAGGTAGACAGGGCTCCGTTTCGCACTCGCACGGGCAGGCTGTCAACCAAGGCTGTGAGACGGGCTGCCCTAGATATTGCTCGCGAGTTTGACATTCGCACCACAGATGTTGACGCCCCGGTCGGGACTTTGTCGGGCGGCAACATCCAGAAGCTGCTTTTGGCTCGGGAATTCTCTCTTGCTCCTAAGGTTGCGGTGTTCAACAAGCCCACGCATGGGCTTGATCTGCGTACCTGCGAGCTTGTGAGGCGCAGGATCCGAGAGCTATCTGAGCGGCAAGGAGTTGCAGTGGTTCTGATCTCAACTGATCTCGATGAGCTGCAGGATCTATGCGATCGCATCGGCGTACTGGTCAGCGGAAGAGTAGTTGGGTGGGTCGAGAACACTGGCACCGAAGTGAAGAAGCGAGTCGGCGAGCTCATGGTGGAAGCGCGAGCAGCGATGGTCCCAACTCGAGCTTAGCTCAGGAGTGGTCAGGGTGAGCCGCCTTATCACACGTTCAGCGCGGCACACCTTAGTTGTACTGGGTCCGGTTGTTGTTGCGTTCGGCCTGGGGGCGGCCATTCTTGCTCTGCTGGGGCGAAATCCCTCAACTTTCTACAGCGATCTGTTTCGAAGCGGTTTGATCAGCCAGGCCGGATGGCAGGCCATGTTGACCCGACTGGCGCCGCTCCTTCTGATTGGCACGGGATACATCTTGGCCTTCCGGGCTGGTATCTGGAACATCGGAGGAGACGGCCAGTTTCTTCTGGCGTGCGCAGTGGTGGCTGGGCTGGGGCCGCAGGTAATGGGCTCCACCCCGCGCTGGGTTGGTCTGATTCTGCTTTGCGTGGCCGGTCTAGCCGTGGGAGGCGCATGGACTCTTGTCCCTGCCTACCTTCGGGCATGGCATGGGGTCAACGAAGTGGTGAGCTCGGTGATGATGAGCTTCATTGGGGTGAACTTGGCCAACTTGCTGATTAAGCAGGTGTGGCGAAGCAAAACAACCATAGTACCCCAAACCGAGCACGTTCCCCTGGCCGAACTGCTGCCGCGCTTGGGGGGGAGCACAGTTCACGCCGGTATCCTGGTGGGAGTAGCTGCGGTTGCTGTAACGTGGTACCTGACTCACTCGACCACGTTGGGACTCAAGTTGAGCGTGATGGGAGCAAGCCAGCGGGTTGCGGCGCATGTTGGCCTGCCTGTAAAGCGGCTAATCATGGGCACTTTCTTTGCCAGCGGTGCTCTGGTCGGTTTGGCGGGGGCTGTCGAGATTCTCGGACAGTGGGGTTACATGCGTGCCGATTGGAACCCACAGTTTGGTTTGCCCCTGTTTGCTCTGGTGTTTCTAGCGCGGCTAAATCCTTTGGCTGTGGTGCCGCTAGCGTGCTTCTACGCAGTGCTCGAGATTGGTGGACATGAGGCGGCTCGTCGAGCGGCTCTTGACCACGATTTCATCCTGGTTTTAGTGGGTTTGGTCCTCATTCTTATGGCCACCTCGCAGTACCTGGCTCTTTCCTCAAGAGAACGAGCAACTGTGGGGCGCAAAGCTGCCGAGCTCTTGCATTGGCGGAGGGAAACATGAGTGGCGTGGGAGGCGAAGCTTTTCTTGCTGCTGTGATCTCGGGCGCGATTTTGGCTGGCCTTCCCCTGCTTCTCGCTGGGCTGGGTGAAACGTTTGGTGAGCAGGCGGGTGTTCTAGGTATAGGGATGGAGGGCTACATGCTATTTGGCGCCTACGCGGGATTTGTCGGCGCCTACTACAGTGCCTCTCCCTGGCTGGGATTGCTCTGCGGGGTGGTGGCTGGCGCGTTAGCAGCGGGCCTGGTCGCAGTTCTGAGTGTGTATTTGGGTCTAAACCAAATCGTGGTGGGAATAGGAGTCATACTGCTTGGCCAAGGGGTGACAAGCGCCTTGCACGCCGCGCAGTTTGGCTCTAGCTACCCGCGTCTGGCCGAGATGGCTGGGCTGCCAATTCCACTGCTGAGCAAAATCCCTGTGCTGGGCGGGAGTCTGTTTTCGCAACCACTAATCTTCTGGATAAGTCTCGTGCTCCTGGCGGTGGCTTGGTGGCTGCTCCGCTCCACTGGCTGGGGACTGGCAGTGAGAGCGGCTGGAGAAAAGCCCGAAGCCCTGGAGGCAGCAGGTGGGGATGTGCTACGTACCCGGACCGCGGCTGTTTTAGTGTCCGGTTCGCTTGCTGGACTAGGTGGCGCATATCTGTCAGTTGTGGCGGCGGGAGTGTTTGTTCCGTTTATGACCAATGGTTCCGGGTTTATTGCCATTGTGATAGCCATGCTTGCCCGGGGGCGGGCGGGTTGGGTAGGGATCGCTGCTTTCTTGTTCGGTCTTTGTGTTTCGCTTGCCACCGCGCTTCAGTTAGTAGGGGTGGAGGTACCAACTGACGCGGTCTACATGATTCCGTTCTTGGCGGTGATGGTTGCGCTGGTGGCTTTTGCTCGCCGGTCGTACTTGCCCTCTGCTCTTTGTGTTCCCTATCGCCGGAGATCACGGTAGTCTTCCGCAAGTTGTCCAAGAATGCTCTTGGACGTCAAAGTTGCACACCACATTGTGAAAGTCCGGCAGCGGGATATTCTGGCTGTCGCATTTCCTTCCGTTTGTTGGGGCGTCCCCACAAGCTCCGCATGCTTACTTTGGCCTGGTAATTGCTCACTGAAGCCTACTTCGGCCTGGTAAGTGCTCAGTGATATACTGGCAAACTGGTGTGCCCCAAGAAGCCGTCGTCCTATTCTGCGCGCGGCTACTGGCAGCACTGCCTCCTAAATCACCACGCCTCGGTTAGCGCTCAAGGAGGATTGACTTGATCCGATACAACGCAGAGGAAGCCGCGTTTTATCGGGAGAAGTTAGTCAAGAGGGTCCAAGCAGACATCCGCGACTGCTACCAGTGCGGTAACTGTTCAGCTGGTTGCCCTGCTGCATTTACCTTCGACTACACTCCCAATCAAATAATGCGGATGCTTCAGGTGGGGCTGGTAGATCGTGTGCTGGAGTCCCGGGCTTTGCAACTATGTTTGCAGTGCCTCACTTGCTCAGCGCGATGCCCCCGCAACATCGACATTGCAGGAATCATCGAAGATCTTAAGACTGTGGCTTTTGCCCAAGAAAGAGACGTGCCCGAGCACGTCAAGACCTTCAACAACGCCTTTCTTAACGCTGTGGCTCGTTTTGGCCGGCTGCCCGAGTTTTTCATGATGGCTTTGTTTTACACCGGGACCATGAATCCCAAGATGGTGCTGGGGGATATAGGCTTGGTGCCGCCCATGATTACCAAGGGCAAGCTTAAGTTCATTCCCAAGCGAGTACCAGGAGCCGGTGAGGTCTCTCGCATTTACAAGAAGGCCATTGAGCAGGCTAAGGCTCGAGAGAAGGCGGAGCAGTCTGCTAGGCGGGCGGCCGCCGCGACGGCTATGAGCGGCAGTTCCCAGTCCGCCGAACAGACAGCCACCGTCGCGGCGGCCGCGGGAAGCGAGGTGGCGCCATGACCGTCGCCTACTATCCCGGCTGCTCGCTGGAGCATTCCTCGGCAGAATTCGATGTTTCCACCCGCAAACTGCTCGCTCTTCTTGGCGTGGAGTTCAAGGAAGTGCCCGACTGGACCTGCTGCGGCTCTACTCCTGCCCACATGGTGGACCATCTTCTTGCCCAGGCTTTGGCTGCCCGCAACCTACGGCAGGCCAGCGAAGTGGCGAACGAGATGGTCATCCCCTGCCCCTCTTGTTATCAGCGGGAGAAGAACGCGGAGGTTGAGATCCACGCTGACGAAGAGCTGCGGGCCGAGGTCAACAAGATCTTGGACCGCCCGTACACCGGCCGGGTGACCGTCTACTCGCTGCCGGAGTTTCTGCTTAAGTTTGTAGGCGAAGAGAAGATCGCTTCCCTCGTGAAGGTCGATCTTTCCCAGCTCAAGGTGGTGCCGTATTACGGTTGCCTATTGGGTAGACCCCAGGAGCTGGTGGGCGACACAGATCCGGAACAACCCATGGCCATGGACCTGCTTCTGCAGGCGGCCGGTGTGGACGTGAAGTGGTGGAACTACAAGACCGAGTGCTGTGGTTCCAGCATCGGCATGCCCAAGGCAGAGATTCAGAGACGGCTCTCGGGCAAAATCCTGCAGCAAGCGCTCAATGCCGGAGCGGAGGCTATAGTGGTCTGCTGCCCGTTGTGTCACGTGAATCTCGATCTTAAGCAGGCGCAGATCAACAAGTTCCTGGGCACTAGTTATAACGTGCCAATCCTATATCTCTCTCAGGTGCTTGGTCTGGCCCTGGGATTGAGCCCCGATGACGTGATGCTCAAGAAGAACGTGGTTGATCCCGAGCCGCTTATCAAGAAAGCCATTGCCGAGGCAGCAGCCATCAAGGCGGAGGCAGAACGCAAGGCAGCGGAGAAGGCGGCTAAGGCAGCGGCGCGAGAGGCAGCCGCTCAGGAGGCGCCGACACCAGCGCCTACAGCGACTGCGGCGGGCGCGATGACTCGCGACCAGACTGCGACAGGCGTGCCTGCTTCGGACACGGAGGAACAGCCATGAGGATCGGGGTTTTTGTCTGTCACTGCGGCAGCAACATTGCCGGTACCGTGGACGTGGCTGAGGTAGCCCGGCGCGCTCTTTCCCTCAAGGACGTCGTCCACGCCGAGAACATCATGTATACCTGTTCCGAGCCGGGACAGGCTGCCATCCAGAGGGCAATCCGGGAAAAGAATCTTGACCGCGTGGTGGTGGCGGCTTGCTCACCCCACATGCACGAGGTGACCTTCCGCCGGTGCGTGGAGGCTGGAGGCATCAATCCCTACCTGTTCGAGATGGCCAACATCCGGGAGCACTGCTCTTGGATCCACACCGACATGCCTGTGGCCACCGAGAAAGCCTGGGACATCGTCAAGATGGCGGTGGCCAAGGCGCGGCGGCTCGAACCGCTCTTCGCCAACGAGGTCGAGGTCTGCAAAGACGTGCTCGTCATCGGCGGCGGGGTGGCAGGTATTCAGGCGGCGCTTGATCTGGCTGACGCTGGCCTCAAGGTCACCATCGTAGAGAAAGAGACCACCATCGGCGGGGTCATGGCCAAGCTCGACAAGACCTTCCCCACCATCGACTGTTCGGCCTGCATTCTTACTCCGCGCATGGTGGACTGCGCACAGCACGAGAACATCGAGCTTATGACTTACTCTGAAGTAGAGAAGGTCTCGGGCTACGTGGGCAACTTCACGGTAGACATCCGCCGCAAGGCGGCCAAGGTCGACTGGACCAAGTGTATCGGCTGCGAGATTTGTGTACAGAAGTGCCCCTCCAAGGCGCCGGACAAGTTCAATGCTTATCTTGAGCCCACCAAGGCCATCTACATCCCCTTCCCCCAGGCGGTGCCGAAGCGGGCGGCCATCCAGGTGGACTACTGCCGGTACTTCCAGACTGGTAAGTGTAGGGTGTGTGAGCGGGTCTGCCCGGCGGGGGCCATCGACTACGAGCAGCAGGACCAGATAATCCAGAAGCGTTTCGGCGCGATCGTGGTGGCGACGGGTCTAGACGTCTTCCCGTGGGAACAGCACTACCACGAGTACGGCTCGGGCAAGATCAAAGACGTGATCTCCGGGCTTCAGTATGAGCGGATGCTAAACGCTTCTGGTCCTTATGGCGGACACGTACACCGGCCGTCTAACGGGGAGGAACCTAAGACGGTAGTTTTCATCCAGTGCGTGGGCTCACGTGATGAGTCGGTCAATCGGCCCTACTGTTCAAGCGTCTGCTGCATGTATACCGCTAAGCAGGCACTACTCACCAAGGACCACTGCGGCATGGACACCGAGGTCTATGTCTTCTACATAGACATCCGAGCCACTGGAAAGGGCTATGAGGAGTTCATCAAGCGGGTCCAGACAGAATTCGGGGTCAAGTACGTGCGGGGGCGTGTCTCCAAACTTTACGAGGAGAACGGCAAGGTCATTGTGCGCGGCGTGGACACGCTGCTGGGCGAACAAGTAGAGATCGCCGCCGATCTCGTGGTGTTGGCTTCCGGTATCCAGGCCGCGCCGGGGGCGAAGGAACTTGCTCAGAAGCTCAACATCAGCTACGACGAGTTCGGGTTCCTTAAAGAAGGCCACCCCAAGCTGCGGCCAGTGGATACCAACACGGCTGGCGTCTTCCTGGCTGGTGCCTGCCAAGGGCCCAAGGATATCCCCGCCACGGTGGCGCAGGCGTCGGCGACCGCGGCCAAGGTGGTTGGTCTCCTGGCCAAGGACAAGCTCAAGACCTCGCCCATGATCGCGGTGGTCGATCAGAAGAACTGTGTGGCCTGTTGGAAGTGTCTCGAGGTGTGCCCGTTTAGCGCTCCTGAAAAGCAGGAAGTGCGGCCGGGCGACTTTAGAAGCCACGTTATCGAGACAGTGTGCCAGGGCTGTGGCGTATGCGTGGCTACCTGCCCGGTCAACTGTATCTCGCTCAAAGGCTTTACGACCGAAGCGATCCTCGAGCAGATCGAGGAAGTTCTTTTGACTTGAAGGGAAAGGCGGTGAAGATGGCTGAAAACACAAACATCCAGGCCAGCGGCGCCGCCTCCGGGGCTGCGCCCGGCGGCGGCGCCCCCACTGGTAGTGCCGCCCCGACCTCGGGCAAGCGCCCGGTCAAGATCGTGGGCATTGTCTGCAACTGGTGTAGCTACGCTGGGGCCGACACCGCGGGGGTAGGTCGCTTCAGGCAGCCCCCCAACGTGCGTCTGGTCCGCGTACCCTGCACCGGCCGGATCGATCCATTGTTTGCGCTGAAGGCCTTCCAGAAGGGAGCCGACGGCGTGCTCATAAGCGGCTGCCACCCAGGTGACTGTCATTATTCGGAAGGCAACTACTACGCTCGGCGGCGGTTTGAACTGCTTGAGCGCATGGTGCACTACCTGGGTATTCCCAAGGAGCGTTTCCGCTGGACCTGGGTCTCGGCTTCTGAGGGCCAGCGCTGGCAGCAAGTGGTATCAGAGTTCGTGGCCGCGGTGGAGAAACTCGGGCCTCGGGAAGGGAGGGCCCTGTGAGCCGCCAAGACCATATCCGCGAGTTTGCTGCCAAAGCTCTTTCTGAGGGACGGATCGACTACTTCATCGGTTGGAAGCAGGGCTACAGCAGCTCGGAAGTTGTGCCAGCTTTTGTGAAGGATCCCGCGCAGGTCGAAGAGCTGCTCTGGAACCCTCTCTGCCACCACAACCTGGTGACTTTCGTCAAGCGCAACATGCCTGACCCGCCAGGAGCCAAGATCGGTCTCTGCGTCAAGGGCTGCGACAGCCGTACCTTGGTGGCCTTGCTCCAGGAGGCGTTGGTCGACAAGGAAAGGCTTTACGTGGTGGGCGTGCCGTGCGACGGCATAGTCGACCGTCGCAAGCTTGAAAAGGAGTTCAAAGACGAGATCATCGACATCGCCTTTCCAGAAAAAGGGAAGGTCGTGGTCACCACGGCTAAGGGTGAGACCAAGGAGTTCGCCCAGGACCAGGTGCTGCTTGAGTCCTGCAAGCGGTGTCGCTACCCCAACCCAGTTTACGCAGACGATACGGCGGGACCACTGGTAGAGGAGCCCGATCGCGACCAGGCTCCTGACTTCAGTGACATCGCCGAATACGAAAACCTTTCTGACGAAGACAAGCAGGCTTTCCTCGAACGCATCTACTCCACCTGCATCCGCTGTTTTGCCTGCGTTCACGTGTGCCCGGTGTGTGTCTGTTGGGACCGGTGCGTGAACCGCTCGCGGCAGCCGGAATGGGTGGAGCAGAAAGTGGACACCAAGGAAAACCTGTTTTTCCAAGTGATCCACATGTTCCATGTGGCTGGGCGGTGCCCGTCGTGTGGGGCTTGCGACCGTGCTTGTCCAGTGGAGATCCCGCTCTACCTTCTCCACCGCAAGATGAATAAGGAGATCTATGACATGTTCCGCTTTGAGCCCGGCGTGAAGCTGGACGAGAAGCCGGTATTCCAGGTGTTCGACCTCAACGATCGGTTTGGCGACTAGGAGGGAGGGAAGATGGCAGCCAAGTTTCTAAAGCGAGAAGACCTGCCGGCTTTCCTTGCCTCGCTGGCCCAGAGCGGACGCGTGATCGCGCCCGTCAAGACAAACGGGCTAGTGCAGTTTGAGCCCTGGACGCCGGATAAGCAAGTAGAGCTAGAGGTGCTGCTAGCCAAGCAGTCGCCCAAGGAATGGGTTTTCCCGCAGACAGAAAAGTACCTTGAGTTCAAATACGGCAAAGTGATGCCGGAAGCTGCGGCTGCTCCCGCAGGCGGAGCCGCGGGTGTGGAGGACACTGCGAGCACCGAAGATGCGGCCGGGGCGCCGTCTGCTGCTGTGCCCCTCCCGACGGTGGAGGTTCAGGTTCTGAATGAGGCGCCAGCGCAGGTCATCTTTGGTCTGCGGCCTTGCGATGCCCGGGGCTTTGTGCAGATGGACCAGGTGTTCGGCGGTTACGGCGGCTTCTACTTTGACCCCTTCTACAACGCTCGCCGGGCTGCTACCACGTTACTAGTTGTGGCGTGCGCGGAGCCTCGGTCGACCTGCTTCTGCACGGCGGTGGGTGGGTGTCCGGCTGGCCGCGAAGGGGCAGATGCGATCTTCATCCCGGTGGAGGGCGGATTCCTTGTCGACACCTTGACTGAGAAGGGCGAGGCGGCCACCAGCAAGTTCTCGGGACTGAGCGAAGCTAGCGATGCACAGAAGGTCCAGGCGGCAGAGGTTGAGGCCCAGGCCATCACCAAGGTGGCAGCGCCGTTTGCGCTCGAGGGTCTGCGCGACCGTCTCCACGACAATATCGACGATCCCCGCTGGCGCGAGCTTTGCATGCGCTGCATTTCTTGCGGCACCTGCACATATGTGTGTCCGAGCTGCTACTGCTTTTCGATCAACGACGAGCTTGTGGAGTCTTGTGGCGAGCGGTACCGGGTCTGGGACAACTGCTTCAACCCCATTTACACGGAGGAGACCTCCGGCCACAACCCGCGGGCGGAGAAGTTCAAGCGGTTCCGCAACCGCTTTAGCCACAAGTTCTGGTATTACCCCGACAAATACGACAGTCTGCTTTGCTCGGGCTGCGGGCGCTGCATCATGCACTGCCCCACCCGTATCGACATTCGCGAGGTGCTACGGGTGATGGGAGCGGCGCCGGAAGTGGCCGAGGCTGCTGCTGGCGCACCTGCTCAGGCTGAAGGAAAGGAGGCGTAGATGGCCGAAAACGGCAATGGCAGCTGCAACTGCGGCAAGACCCGCCTCACTTTCGCTGACGTAGTCCCGGGTGCCACTACTGCCCGCGCCGGCAAGCGGGCGGGCAACCCGTACTTGCCTGAGGTGGGCACTGTCATCGAGATCATCCCAGAAACCCCCACTATCAAGACCTTCCGGGTGCGCTTTGACGATCCCGAGGTGCAGGAGAACTTCACCTTTGCTCCTGGCCAGGTGGGGCAGCTTGGCATCTTCGGGGTGGGCGAAGCCACCTTTGCCATCACCTCCAAGCCCTCGGAGAAGGACTTCATCCAGTTCTCGGTCATGCGGGCCGGGGAGGTGACCCGCGCGCTCCACAACTTGTCGGTAGGCGATAAGGTGGGAATCCGCGCTCCCATGGGCCGCGGGTTCCCGGTGGAAGAGTGGAAGGGCAAGAACATCCTGTATGTTATGGGCGGCATCGGCTCAGCGGCGCTCAAGGCCACCATCGAATACACCCTTGAGCATCGCTCGGACTACGAGAAGATCACCATCCTCTACGGCGCTACCCATCCCACCAACTTCACCTACTGGTATGACGTGGAGGAGTGGCAGAAACGGGACGACCTTGAGCTCGTTCTTACCATCGACCGCGAATGCGAGGGCTGGCAGTGTGACGTGGGCCTGGTACCGCACGTGCTTGAGCGTATGGCCCCCAGCCCCGAAAACACTATCGCCATCACCTGCGGCCCGCCCATCATGATCAAGTTTGCCCTCATTGCCTTCGAGAAGCTGGGGTTCACTCCCGAGCAGACCTACACCACGCTTGAGAAGCGCATGAAGTGCGGCATCGGCATCTGCGGCAGATGCAACGTGGGACCGAAGTATGTGTGCGTGGACGGTCCGGTGTTCTCGCTCGCGGAGCTGAAGGAGCTGCCAGACGAGCTGTAGCGAGGGCCAGGAGCTCCAAGGGCTCCAGGGGCCTAGGGACACCAACACCAAACCAAAGTTGGACGACGAGGGGGGCGCCGAAAGGCGCCCCCCTCGGTCTTTCCTGGGGAGCGCTGCTCTTACCTCTCCTTGTGTCTATGTGCAACCAACGGTGGAGGCCACCAGGGTTCTCAGGTTGTTGACAGGCGTTTGGGAAGGCTTAGCAGAATCTAAAAGAGACCACGCATCATGTCCGCGGCAGCTGACGCTCTTTGCAGCGCTGCCTACGGATCGGGGAGCGACGAGTGGGTGAACCGCGACCGTAACGGCGCGCGAGTATTGCAACCTATACGTGCTTTGGAAAGCAAAACGAGGCGCGGCCTGTGGAGGCCGCGCCTCCCCGTGCAGTCACGCGGTCATTCCTCGCAACATGGTGCTACCGCGCTATACGATAGCCAGTAATGTCACTGATCCATTGCATGAAGGCCGTGGGGTCAAGGTTAGCCCCGTGGCGTGCATCCCAATACATAAGAGCATTTACGTCCTTGCCCAGATTCTCAAGAGCCAGCACCAAGTTGGCAATGACGGTCAGCGAGGTGTAAGGGTCTAGGGTGCCATGTCTGATCCACCAGTGCTCGGCACATCCTGCCCTTTCGTCGCTAAGGAAGTACATCGGGTTCATGAGCTTTACTATCTTTTTCAGCTCGTCGTCTATTGCAGCGTTTGGATTGCCAGTGGTGTGTCGGAGACTGAAGTCGGTAAAGTGCCTTCCGTTGGTCTTTGAGTCTCCAAAGAGCAGGTTGGCGTAGCTATCGCGAGAGAAGCTATCGAAGGCCGGAAGGTCGTATTTCCTTCCCACCACCTTCTCAAAGTGCTTCAAGTAATCATTCCAGCTAAACGAAGTCTTTCCATCAACCCAACTGATCCACGGGTTTTCGGCGAGGTACTGAGCACGCTTTTCTTCAGATAGGTCGGTCAGGTATCTCGTCGCGGCTGGCACAAGATAGGTCTGCAACAGATAATCGTCGTAGTTTTCAGCAGTGACAGTGCCAAACCCATTCTTGCCCTGGAGACCAAGAGAAAGCTGATATTCGGCAAAGGCTTGCTTGAGCTCTGCCGAGAGCTTCTGATCAACAAGCCCAGTCTTGAGAGGCATAGTGCCGAACATCCACTCATAAGCGCCGTCGGCGTTTTCTAGATCTACGACAGGGCAGAAACACCCGCTCGCGAAGATAGCGTCGCTCGCGTCTGCTGCGCCGAGCTCGTCGAGACATGGCTTGTACAACTCACTGTCGCCCGACGAACCCAGAAGTGCGGAGAGAGCGCCGCCCGCACTACCCCCCGCCGACACAATCTTCTTGGCATCTCCGGGCATGACTGCATCGTTATGGTGGAGATATCGCACGGCCGATTTCAGGTCTACGATGGCTGCCGGAGCCTTGCCGTAGTACGTGCCGTCAGAGGCTACATTGTCGCTGCCGCGGCAACCTGGGCAGACAACCACGAAACCACTGGCCAGAGCTAGACTCGCGTTCGGTCCCAAGACGCCCCCTGCACCCCCCATCTTCGAGGCCCAGTAGCCCGCTACCTCGATTGCGAGAAATATGGGAGCGTTGCTCGCATCTACCTCGACCCCGCCAATCTTAAGCGGAACACACACGTGGAGACACTGGTATGCGGGATCTACCGGACGAGTTACGTAGGTTATATCGCTGTACAGCTTGAATGTGACTTCAACTTCGCCAACCGCCGTGCGCAGGCTTTTTGTTACACGGTGTACTTGTCCACTGGGAACGCTAGAGGATCGGTCACCGCTTCCTGGGTTGTGCTCGGAGTCGTCGGTGACGTAGTGGTAGAGGTGGTATCCGACGTAGCCGTGCCACCCCCCGGAGCAACACTGGTGGTCGAGGCACCCACAGTGTCCGAAGATTCTCCGCATGCACTGAGGCTACTTAACGCCATTAGTGCCACGAGGAGGAAAAGAACGACCCATGTCCGTCTTGGGTGAGCTCTCACTTTAGCTGACCTCCTGTTGGCCAACGTTTGCAGTTTCTACTACGGATTATGGATTTGAATTTTGAATCTTGGAACGTGAGTAGCCTAGCCACTGTCGACACTTAGTCGCGCAGGGAAAGTCCGGGATAGCGCACATAGTACGGACTGCTACCTGGCACTGGTGGGCCGGCCTGTGGTGGGCAGACCAGGTGGTGAAAAACATATTGAGCTGTATCATGGCCTGGGCACGCCCATGATGAAGAAGACCTCAAGGTGCCGGCTATGGCTTCTGGGGCCTTCTGGCGGCGGGGTTAGTCTTGTGTGCGGCTTTTTAGTAGAAGAGGCACAACCCGATGTGACTTATGATGCCTACGCTTACCTTCCGGCTCGAGACGTCGTCGTGGCTCTAGAGGCGGTTAGCATGCAGAATCTTGCTGCCGAGCTCAGCGACAAGGGGGGAGTATGTGCAAGCAAATATTGTTTTTGTTAGTAGGTCTAGTACTTATCCTTTCAGGCTGCCAGGCTGCCCGGGATAACAGTTTTGCTCTTTATCTTGTTAGCCAAGACATTCCTGCGTCCGAACTAGCAAGAGTGGACATCAACCAGCTGGAAATTGAGAGCGAGCCATTAATATCTTCGGACGATATCGTTTCCTATAGTAAAACCAGTCACAGCGTAGAGCTTACCGAAGAGGCCTCTGCTCGGCTTAAGCAGATATTTCCAATCCCAGTCGGCGGGAAGCCTTTTGTCGTTTGTGTGGGGAAAGAACGGATTTACACGGGGGCTTTCTGGACACCGCTTTCCTCACAGAGCTACGACGGAGTGGTGATTCTGCAGCCTCCCGACACAACAGCCACGGTCATCCAGATCGCACTGGGCTACCCAAGTCCAGACTTCTTCAGGGGAGAGGACCCAAGAGGGGACCCTCGGATAATGAAAGCTTTGGAAGAAGCAAAGAAGTTGAAGTAGAGGGGTAGGCGGTGGGTTTGTTGGCAAGGTACGAACTGGCATGGGGCAACAGATGAGAGGTGGAAAAACTCTTCAGTGGTGACGACTGTCTTTTCGAGCGACGCACGCTGTGCATTTCTCGGGCGCCGGTTTGGGGCAGGCCCATACCTAGTTTGAGCCAGCATGCACCCAGTGACTGTTCAGGCGTACAAGTAAACCAGGGGATGTTTGCCGATCACGCGCTGCTAAAGATGGGGGTTTTCAAAGCCTATGTTGTCGGTGACGTTGATGTGCGATTTTCCAGCCGGGTTGGTGCGTTCAGAAGGATAGGAAACGAGGCCCACGGGGCCAAAAGCGCTTATGAGTGATAACTGTTTCCGGTTTTGCCAGAGGTCTGGGCCACGCACGATCGGCGAACGACTAAGCTAAAAACTGGTCGATCTCTGCTTCAGTCCCGATCTGCCGGAACGTTTCACGCACTTTGTTTTCGATTTCGGTTCGGAGACGTGTCCTCCCCTGCCTCAACGGTGGTGTGCAGTTTGCTCGAATGGCTTGTGGAGGAAGTTGAAGAGGCCGAACAGGCTGGGGGCTTTGCCGAAGGGCAGGGAGAAGCGGACGCGCAGCCGGTTGCGGCCAGTCTGCGCCGGCGCAACCTACCCAGTTGGCGAGGTGTGGCCGCAGCGACTGCCGCCTTGCGCAGCGCCGCGCCGCTCGTCTGATCTGCCGGCACAGTGGCGCTGGGGCGGTTTGCGCCTTCTGCTGTGGGCACAGGTCTTCGCGAATCAGCACCTCGCGCCCTTCCAAGGCCGGGGTGACTTCTTCCTCGAAGTAGCGGCATTGGAGTTGGTCGTTTTCGTCCGGTTCGCCCAGGCCAAACAGGGTCAGTCGGACGTCTTCGGCAACACACGTTTCCTAGACGTGCCGCCCAACGCCCAGCATTTTGCCCGGGGTGCGCGAGCTGCTTTCGGCCAGTTGCCTGGTCTCGACATAATCGCGGTTGGCCAGGTAGCGTTGTTTAACGAGGAAGAGGGCGGTTCTTCGACCAGGCGGCCTTTTGTGCGCAGACGCGCGTAGATGCGCTTTCCTAGATGCCGCGCGCTGCGATAGGCGGAGGTGACAAACTCGAGGGGGTGAGTTCTTGCTGCCCCGGCAGGTACAGCACGCGGTAAAGATTGCCAATTTGCTCCCGCATATCTTTGGCGGTTTGTTGGAACGCTCTTGCGCCGGTCCAACAAGACCACCTTCACCACCTCAGGCTTCAGGTCCCGCATCAGGGGCACTTGGTAATCCGCTGCGGCTGATGAAGAGCGGATCGGGCCTTCTAGCGCCCGTTCCTCGCTCATCATCCGCCGGCCCAACTCCACCGCCGCCTTGATCTGGGCAATCTTGGCCGTGCTCAGGCCCTTGATTTCGCGCAACTGGGCCGGGTCGCAGGCGCTGAGTGCGCGCAACGTCTTGAACCGGCGCAGCAGTTCGCGGCCCAGGTCCACGGCGGTTGACCCTTCCACACCGGTGCGGATGAGAATCGCCAAAAGCTCGGCGTTGCTCAGCGTGTGAGCGCCATACTTGAGCAGTTTTTGTCGCGGCCGGTCTTCTTCAGGCCAACTGGTAATGGCCCGTTCATACATCTTCTTTGACATTGCCTGCTTTGAATCCTCGTTGTTAAGAGATTGCATGACTGGCGCATGAGCGGAATCTCCGCGCCGCAGCCGGGTTCTAGCAGGGCAGCGTGTGCGCCCGCCGATTCCCGTGTACCCGGCAGATGATTAGAATCAATACAAGATGTTTCGTCTAGACAACGATGGTTTGGCATGAGAGAGCTGTAAGGAGGGCCAGATGGCTCGTCGCTACTGGATCGTCCTTTTCACCGGCAAGACCTGGGACGAGTTCAAGGGTGCCGGCGGGCGCACTGCTGGGTTCCGTGCTTCGCGGGCGAACGCGGTCAAGAAGCTAAAGCCGGGAGATTGGTTACTCTGCTATGTGACTGGGGTTTCGCGGTTTATTGCCGCGCTTGAAGTTGAAGGTTAACCGTTTGAAGATGACTCGCCCATCTGGACGGACGATGTATTCCCGGTTCGTCTCCGAGTAAAACCGGTTGCTGAACTTGCGCCGGAAACTTCTATCCCGATCGCTAATCTGTTGTCCCGGTTGTCCTTATATGACGAAGAACACATTTAATCACGATGAGACTGAGCACGACATGCTTGTACTCGGCGGCGTCCATGCTGCCGCGTAGCGCATCAGTCACGCGCCGCACCTCGGCCCCACAACCAGAGGCGCCAGCACAAACAGCGCCGGTCTCGACCGCTTGTGTGGCGTTCCTAACTTTTGCCATGTTCCAGTACGTTCATTTCTTAGCCATGTCACCTGCCACCCCTCAGCAGCCGCCGGAGTCCCGTCATGTGGGAGCAACAGGGCAGTCTGGTAAGTCCTCAGTCGTCATTCGCTGATACCTTCCAGCTCAGCGAAGTAGTCGCTGTCTATGCGTTTAATTTCGATTGTGCGAGCAGTGGACACACCCACGTTGTAGATGAACATCAGTTTTGCCAGCCTCTGACCATCAATCAGGATCACTTTGGTCTCTAATCCTTCTGCATATCTGCTTGCATCCTGTGTGAAGTCCGACGTCGTGATGAAGACACCTTTCTTAGCCCTTTTGCCTTGAAGGGCGCCGACAAACTTCTGCACTTCTGGTCGCCCGACGGTGCCTTGCCACTGCTTGGCTTGCAAATAAATGGTCTCTAATCCGAGAGGGTCCTGCCGGATGATGCCGTCTATCCCTTCGTCTCCGCTTCCGCCAAGCACCTGTCCCGCGTTTTCATCGGCACCGCCGTAACCCATCTTAATCAGTAAAGCGACTATCAACCGTTCGAAAGCCCGAGGCGATAATGCTCTTACGCTCTCGTAGATTCTTGAGATGAGGCTTGAACAAAGTTCATCATAGGCCGCTTCGAGCACCTCTTCAGGGGTCTGGGTTGAAGTTTTGCTTACCCCATCATGGTTTCTCTCTGAGCCTCGGCTTCGTTTTTCAAAGTCAAGAAATTCGGGAAACTGCCTCAAAAAGTAAACATCAATCCTTGGTGGGTTTTGCTCAAGAACCTGTCTGCCTCTCTCAGTGATCATGACCCAGCGGTTCCTAGGGACTCCTAAAAGACCTGCCTGTTTGAGATAAGTGCGGGCCCATCCCACGCGATTAGCAAAAACGGTCTGTCCACCACTTGGAATCAGCTGGTTGCGCTCTTCTTCGGTTAAGTTGAATTGATTGGCTAGGCGTTCAACTAACTCGCTCATTTCGTACTCTCGGCCGTCAGCGATAGCTTCAAGCAGAGGTTTCATCAAAGCCTGAAAGCCGGGAATGCCCATGGCCTCCACCATCCTTTCCTGGGAAAGACCGATTTGAAATAGCGCCCCGCGCAGTGCGTCAATAGCATGTTGCTCCGGCTCAATGCTCCGGCAGCGCCCCAAAAGCACGTCTCTAAGGCTTGAAGGTTGATCCTCTGCCACCTCATTTAGTTCTCTTTTTAGGGCGGCCAAGCAGGCAAAGCTCGGTGCTGCAGCCTTTTGGCGCTTCCCTGACGAGTCTTATAGTCCAAAAGGCTGTTAGGACAAGCGAGCAGCATCAGACGGTGTGCTATTTTGACCTGTCGCTGGATGCTGTCTTGCACAGTCATGCTCCGCTGATCTTTCCAAATCCTTGCCGGATGACGAGAGTCATTCTTTTTCGTCTTTCCAGAAGAAACTTTTGGTATTCCATCTTATACCAGTTTCGTGGGACGGCATGCAGGCGATACATTTCGTGAAGCTCATCCGATGAAAATCGTTGTTCCAGTTCAGGGACGTACTCTGCAGGCGGGCGATCAGACACCTTGACATTGTCGCTCCATTCCACTAAGGCATAATTGGCAGCCTGGTTGATAAGGCGTTTTTCGCCTATTTTGATACGCTCGAGATACCGGCGCGGGAAGAGATGATGGCGTTCCAGGGCCGACTTTTTTGCTTTGGTTGAAGGATCCAGCAACTCGGCAACTTTCATCTTTGAATAAAGCACAGGTGCATCCAACAGGCAGAGAGCCGCATAGTAGGCAAACTGGCCGGTGTCGCGCGCCGCTGCGGTCTCCAATTCATTCGGCAGGGTCACTCCCCAGTAATCCTGTGTGAGAACCGCTTCAATCTGATGATTCAGAACCCGCACAAAATCATCCGCCGTATGCGCTTCTCGCAGGAGCGCCAAGTCCTGTTCCATGCGGGTTTCCGGTGAACCCGTGTAGCGTCCAGTGAGGGATGACATGAAGAACCAGCGTGCCATCACCTCGCGCAGACGATGGGGATCCACTTGGAAGTCACGTTTCCCGATGGGCCATAAAACATAGGTGTATATGACCGCGATCTCTGAGGAGATGAACTGTGAACTGGTGTAACCGGCACGCCGGAGCACCTTGAAGAACTCGTGCCAATTCTGAAGGTCAAGCGCATAGGCTCGACTTTCCTTCAAAGTGGAGAACTGTTTCCCGCGCTGCTCTTCCGAGAATTTTTTCGTTGACTACCGGGACGCCTCTGATAACGGCGTAGAGCGATGTCAGACGCTGTTACCCGTCTACGATGAGCAGCCGGGGATTTTTTTGCTTGCCGTCTTTCCCATTGGTGCGATGTGAATCGGAAAAGGCATTTTCCCAAAAGAGCAAATACCCGATAGGAAAGCCCCGATACATGGAATCGAACAGATCACGTACCTTAGTGGGAGGCCAGACGAAAGGGCGCTGGATATCGGGCAGGCCGATTTCGCCTACATGAATATACTCAATGAGTTTTTTCAGCGTGTAGTCTACTTTTTTTGAACAGCACTTCTGCCATGGTCAACCCTCCACGTCTGGGAACATGCGCGCTTTGAAAATCGCATCCATCGAGTGGGCGCCTGTAGTGAGCTAATGACCGTCGGCAAAGACTTCGTCGGCGTCGTCGGCCAGTTCCTGCACAGCCACAAACTTGCGGTTGCGCTCCCAGTGTTCTTTCGTCCGGCCCTCAGTATCGCGCCAAATGATGGCCACGGTACACCCGTTACGGAGGCTGCCGCGAGAAACACGATGCCGTCGGCGATTGTTCCCATGGGCTTCGTCCATCTGCGCGTCGAGCCTCGACAGGTAGGGTAAGTTCTCCACAGGTTCACGAGCCACTCGCGGATCTTTCGGCCACAGCAAACAGTCACGTTCTTGTAGCCGACCGCGCCACGCTGCCCCGCCGGCCACGGCCCTGGCCGCGGTGGCCCCGTCAGAGCGGGCACTGCTGCGAGCCGAGCCAGCCTCGCGGTCAGAACGTTGGGGCTACTCAGGACCATAAAGGGGAACAAGCCTGTAGTTGGCCATGTGCTGCTCCAGCGCGTCAGCTCGACAATAGCAGTCCGCTCTTCGTAGATACTACAACGACCAGCGGAGAGAAAAGGAGTGCGGGGCACGTGGTCCGGTTGTGTATGCGAGACACTCTGCCGGACAAGTCTTGTCGCGCAACGGCAAGTGCTCTGTCTTTCGAAAGCCTTGTTGCCTGCGCCACGGCGGGTGCACTCCTGGGCTCCGCTCTTCGAGAGCGAACGCGGTCAAGAAGCTGAAGCCGGGAGATTGGCTACTTTGCTATGTCACTGGCGTCGCGGTTCATTGCTGTGCTTGAACTCGAAGGCGAACCGTTTGAGGATGACTTCCCCATCTGGACGGACGACGTAGTCCTGGTTCGCGTCGGAGTCAGAGCAGTCGCCGAACTTGCGCCAGAAACGTCTGTTCCGATCGCTATTCAAAAAGACGCAGATACGGCTCGAAGCGAAACCGCCGGTTGCGGGCGTAACCCGTGATCTCCCGCAGCATGCCAATTTCTACGAGGCGGCGCACTAGGTTGTTGGCGCCCGGCGTTGTAACTCCAAGCCACTCGCGTACTGTGTTAACCGTAATTATCGGTTGCTCAAAGAGCCCTTCCATGATGCGGTGGCCGTTGGCAGCTGCGCGACCCAGATGATTTGTAATGCGGCTGCGGAATTCTTCGCGCATACGCAGAACAGCGGCAGCAGTTTGGGTGGCCTCTTGACTTACCTCCACCACCCCACGCAGGAAGAACACTAGCCACCCTTCCCAATCACCCGTGTCACGGATGGCCTGGAGGCGGTCGTAATACCCGCCCGATGGCGCTTGAAGTAGTGCGACGAGTAGAAGACGGGCTTTGGCAAAAGCCCCCTTTCCACAAATAGAAAGGTGATGAGAAGACGCCCGATTCGTCCATTGCCCGCTGGGAAAGGGTGGCTGGTCTCAAACTGCGCGTGCACAAGACCAACTTGGACAAGGGCGGGCAAGGTGCTTGCACCATGGATGAAACGTTCTAGGTCGCTCAGGGCCTGCGAGACAGCATCGGGCGGCGGCGGCACAAACGTCGCCTCCGCAAGTGTACACCTGGCTGGGCCGATCCAGTTCTGGGTAGTACGCAGTTCGCCGGGGGTAAGCCGCTTGCCGCGAACTCCGCGCAGAGGTTCAGCGTGAATCTAAAGGACCGTTTCCTTCCGCAAGTAAATGTAGACGAATGGGTCGGGGTTTGGCAAAGTCAATATCGCGCCATCGAGCCTCCCGAGCGCTTAATCGGCCTCAGAAAGGAGCGCTTGCAGCGAGCCACCTAGGTCTATAGGTGGTTTGGGAGGCAGGGGTTTCGGTATGAAAGCGCGGTAACCTGAGATGTGACGCACGTACTGACCTGCACTGTCCTTCTTGTCATCGCGTGGGTTTATCATAGAGGCAACCCGCCCGCTGTATTAAACGTTACGTTTACCACACGCGAATATCCGGACCATAGTTAACGCTGGATTCACATGCAGCCGATCTCCCCCACGATCCGCCAGATGCCACATTCAGCAGAACAGCCTCCGCCCGGTCCTCGCGGAGCTCGGCAGCTACGCGAGCTATCTCTTGGTCAAGGCGCGTGTCGTCATGTTCTCTGACCTTTACGGCAACGTCTGGCACTTGACCCAGGCTCACACCCCGTGCTTTGCCCGCTCGTGGGGCGGGTACCCATCCCCTACTCAGGCTCATGAGACGAGGCCCATCAGCCTGCCACTCAACCCGTCGAGACTCACGACGCGTCCTCGTTGTGCATGTGCGCGGGAGAATGGTGTTATGTTCGTGGCGCCGTGGATCATAAGTGCACGAGTGTCCGCGAGGCCCGGAAGCAGCGTTGGCTTGACACTCCGCTGAAACCTGGCCACATCTAAGTCGGCCTGCCGTGCAGGTTGACCACCCTGGGCATGAAACTTCGGCTTTGCCTCGTCGCCCCGGACGAAAAACGCGACAACGTGCTGCAAGAGATCGCCAGGCCGACTTCTTCAGCGCTGCCGCGTGCCTTGCCGGAGGTTTGTCGGTACATCTCATACTCGAGCCTAAAAAGTGCTTACGAGAAGCACGCTTCGGTGCTGGCACATCTAGAGCCGAGTTTCTTGGACGAAATAGCGGAGGCGGCTGAGCCGAGGTAAGTGGGTTCAGTGTAGGGGGTGCGCCATTCCACGTCCAACCAGAATGATGGCGAACGGAAGATGCCGGGGCGTAGCCCCGCTCACTGCCAGAGCGCTGCGAGCGGCAGCTCTAGCACGCTCGCCGACCTTGTCAGGGAAAAGAACGGGTCGCCGCTCACGGTCAACTCGCGCTTTGATGGCGATCAGAAGTTCGGGAGCTCGCTGGACCTCATCTACGATGCAGGTGCCGCCCAGACCAACAAGAAACTTCTCGGGGTCCGCCTTCGCTGGAGCCAAGGTAGTCGCAGTGTCAAGCTCATATGCTGTGCGTCCAAACCGCTCTCAACAAGCATGCGCGCCAGGGTGGTCTTGCCCCCCTGGCGTGCCCCGTGCAGCATGACCTTGGCCGACCTGCAAATCAACCACGCAGTGGATGAAAATCAACCAGTAAGTGGATGATTTCCCCCCAGCGTGACATTCCGGCCTCGGAGAGATCAAAGAAGAGCCTCATAGCTCGCTGCTACTGGACCCATCTGTTCACCGTAAGAGCGGGCTCGTGAGAACATAGAAAGCAAATTGGAAAACCGTAGCTAAGAGGCGCCAGCCCGATGCCACCGTACCCTGTTGCTGCCATGGAGATCCGCAAGTTTGTGCTAGCTGATCTGGACGACCTTCACCGCATGATCTATGAGACCATCGACGCCAGCTACCAGAATGTCTATCCGCCCCGAGCTGTGGCCTATTTCAAGAGGCATCATGCCAAGAAAAGGATTCTTGAGCGCAGCCAGGTTGGAGACATTTTGGTTCTGGTTTTCTTTCCCCTCCCGCGGCTTCTATGAGCGCCTTGGCTATCAGGTGGTCGAGGAACGAGTTCTGCGTCTGGGCAAAGGAGAGTACTCGCGCTATTGGCTGGGTGCGAAAAGGCTTGTCGGGTGAGACCGTGTCACTGTGCCGACTTGGGGTAGGCGGTTCTGGCGGTTCGCAAGCCGGTTTGTGAAGTCATCACCGAGCACGCTCTTGCCTTGGAACTGGTAAAAACGGGAATACAGCAGATGGATGAGTGCGCGGCGGACTTGGATTTGTGGGCTCTAGCGAGAGGCGAATGGGAGAGTGATAAGTGAACGAGAAGGGGTTTGATCCCACTAGGCTAAGCAGACTGAACAATCCTGCCCGGCTGCGGGACATTCCCCCCGACTATCTGTGGAGCAAAGTGGGCCTGAACAGCGCGGACGTCCTTGTGGAGGTAGGCGCGGGCACGGCGCTTTTTAGCGTGGCGCTACTCCAGTATGCTCAGCCTGCGCGGGTCTTTGCCTGTGACGTGGCGGAGACGATGATCGACTGGGTGAAAGAAAACGTCGTCCCGGAACACCCCGAGATCACCCCTCTACTAAGCGAAGAGCGCGTGCTGCCGCTCGAAGAGGCGAGCGCTGATCTAGTCTTTATGATCAATGTCTACCACGAGCTAACCGATTCCTTGGCGGTGGCGAAAGAAGCGCACCGGATTCTGAAGCCAGGCGGAAAGATTCTCGTTGTGGATTGGAAAAAAGAGGAGATGTCAGAAGGCCCGCCGCTGGCCATTAGGTGGTCCGTGGAAGAGGTGATAGACGAGCTTGCGTGCGCCGGTTTCACTGACTTGACTAGTCACGACGATCTAGCCAAGCACTTCGTGGTGATCGGCAAGAAGCGGGAACCCATGTGACGGAGAAAAATTGACAGCACGACCGACGCGCTCATGAATGCCATTGACCAAAGGATGGCGGTTGGGAACGGGCTTTTATCTTGCTGATCTCTTCCCTCGCCGGCCTCCCGCACTGCATCCCCATCAGGTCCGCAGCAACGGGTCTGTTGCGGCCTGGGTGAGATGCGGGGGCCCGGCCCTTTCGGGCCGGGCCCCCCAAACGCGCAGCTCTCGCAATCTCCTCAGCTTCAGCTCTTGAGAGCTGGGCAGCTCGTCAAACTACGCTTTCCACAGCCCATGCAGGTTGCAATACTCGCGCGCGGTCACGGTCGTGCCTTGCACGTAGAAGATGGCTTCTGGTGCTTGCCCGGGCTCAAGGAACTGCCGGTAAGCTTTCCCGTCGGCAATGAGTTCAATCCACTCGATGTAGTGGGTCTCTTCCATGGGGTGAGGGACGCTTCCGACCTTAACCCGGTAGCCCCCCTCTATTTCCTCAATCACCGGGACGTGCTTCTCTTTGGCTGCGTCAACTGTATTCTCGATCAGCAGAGTCATAGGCTGTCCACAACAGACGAGCTCGCCTTTACCCGCGTGGACGACTTCCACCATGTTTCCGCACACCTGGCACTTGTAGATCTCAAGCCGATTTGTCATGTTCTACCTCTCCTCTTCGACTGCGAAGACGTTCGGGAGTGTTGTCTTTAGACTCTCCTATTCCCCAAAAGCGCTTGCGGCTAACCCGGCAACGTGGGGTTTATTACGAACCTCGCACGTGTGCTGTCATGTGCTGTATCAGCGTGTATCCTTTCCCCGGCACGCGCCTGACTCTCGTATCAAGGAGGTAGACACTGAAAGAGCGTAGACATGCACTTTGATATAGGTGACGTCACTGGCTATCAATGGGTTCTCGCCGTCATTAGCGGCATGGTTATTGGAATGTCCAAGGCCGGGCTTAACGGTCTTACCCTGATGTTCATCCCTCTAATGGCGCTTGCCTTTGGCAGCAAAGCCTCCACCGGGATCCTTCTCCCCATGCTGTGTGTGGGCGACATTTTCGCCGTAGCCTGGTACCGCCGGCATGCCGAATGGCGGTATCTGCTTAAGCTGTTGCCAAGTGCGGTTGTCGGCATCGGGGTGGGCGCTACTGTTGGGGTAGGCCTTTCGGACGATTCATTTCGGTTTTTGCTGGGCGCAATCATCATGGCTCTGCTCGCACTGACAGTCTGGCTGGATATCCGGAAAAAGGAAAATGCCTATCCCAAGTCCTGGTGGTTTGGAGTAGGAGCAGGCTTGGCGGCGGGTTTCACTACCATGGTGGGCAATGCAGCGGGCGCGATAACAAACATCTACCTATTGTCCATGCGTTTACCCAAGAATGCCTTCATCGGGACAGCAGCCTGGTTCTTCTTCATCGTTAACTTGGTGAAGGTACCTCTGCAGGCCTTTGTCTGGAAAAACATGAGCGGAATGTCGCTTGTCTTCGACGCCATAATGATTCCTGCTATCGCGGTCGGAGCTGCCATCGGTATCGTGGCAGCGGGAAAAATTCCCGAAAGAGCATACCGGATCTTTGTGATGGTAATGACCGGGGTCGCGGGCGTACTTTTGTTTTTCGTCTGAGGGCTTCTCGCTCCGGTCCCCAATGGCGGGCTTCTAACAGCGCCCTCGGCCTCAGTTGTTGGTGACCGGCTGGTCGAGGAGCTGGCGGACCTTGGCTGCCAAGTCGCTCAAGTTAAAAGGTTTCTCTATTAATAGGGTGTTGGGGTCCAGATCCATCGCGTGAGCGATGGCCTTCTCCGTATACCCTGACATGTAGATGACCTTCTGGTGAGGTCGTGTTTGGCGCAGCTGCTCCACCAGGTCTTTCCCGTTCATGATAGGCATGACCACATCGGTAAGGACTAAGTCCGGATCCAGCCCCTGCTCGTGTATCATTCCAAGAGCTTCGGCACCATCCCGAGCTGGAGTCACCTTATAGCCTAGCCGAGATAGGAATTCTGCGGCCAGTTTGCGCACGGCTTCGTCGTCCTCCACCACCAAAACGCATTCAGTTCCGCCCACAAGAGTCACCTCCGCTTCGTTCAAGCTAGCTGCTGGTACGAAGCTTCCGGCTCGGGGCAGGTATATCTTGAAGGTCGTTCCTTTGCCTACCTCCGAGTACACCGAGATGTGACCCCCTGACTGCTTGACAATGCCGTACACCATGGATAGTCCAAGACCGGTTCCGCTGCCCTTTTCCTTGGTGGTAAAGAAAGGCTCAAATATTCGTGCCTGCACTTCTGGTGTCATCCCATGGCCTGTGTCGGTGACAGCTAGCAGCACATACTCGCCCGGATTGACGTCCGGATGGGTTGCCACGTAGGTGGAGTCGAGGCTCGTATTGCTAGTGGAAATGAAAAGCCGGCCCCCTGTGGGCATAGCGTCGCAAGCGTTTACTATCAAGTTCATGATCGCCTGTTCCAGCAGCCCTGGGTCAGCAAGAACTGGGCCAAGATCGTCGCTTAGTGACAGCTCAAGCGCGATGTTCTCGCCTATCAGGCGACGGAGCATCTTTTCCAGATTGCGTATGAGGTTGTTTAAATCAAGTAACTCGGGCTGCAACGCTTGCTTGCGGCTGAAGGCCAGAAGCTGCCGGGTAAGTGCTGCTGCTCGCTCTCCAGCCTTGACTATCTCCTCCACTTCCTCGCGCAACGGGCTATCCGCTGGGAGCTGGCCAAGAACGCTGGTTCCATATCCCAGGATGACGCTTAGTATGTTGTTGAAGTCGTGAGCTATACCTCCGGCCAGCCGCCCAATTGATTCAAGCTTTTGGGCTTGTTGTAGCTGCTCAACCAACCTTACACGCTCTTGTTCTGCTCTCACTTGGTCGGTGATGTTCTGGTTTACGCCGTAAGTTTTCACAGTGCGACCCTGAGCGTCTTTGATCAGGGCGATACGCACGGCCATATAACCGACTTCACCGTCTGCGTAGACAATGCGGTGAACTAGATGCTGGGTGTAGTTAGGGTCGGTAGCCTCGATTGCCTTGCGGGTCTCCTCCGCCACGAGCGGGGCATCCTCGGGGTGGCAGAATCTGCGGGCGTATTCACTCGAAGTCATTTTATAGCCGCCCACTTCCTGGGCTGTGGTGCGAAAGATACGGTAGAAGTTATCGTTAAACGTGAAAGTATCGGTGGCTACGTCATACTCCCAATGGCCGGCATGAGCCATTTGGAGCGCAAGGGACAACCGAGCCTCGCTCTCTTTTAGTCTTTCTTCGGCCCGCTTGCGCTCGGTTACATCGATGCCGAAGGAAATTGCGCCTGTGACTTTGCCGTTATCCAGCAAAAAGCTGTTTTGCCAGACGATGTCTCGTTCCTCTCCACTCTTGGTAACAATGGGATTCTCAAATGACTGGGGAATGGCCCCACTCTCGCTAGCCCGAGCAAACATTTCCCACACCTCGGGATAGCGCTCTTTGGGAACGAGAGTTTCAAACCAGCTCTTACCTTTGACTTCCTCCAGCGTGTAACCCGTTATGGCTTCGGCTGCTTTGTTCAGATTTACTACTTTCCCTTCCTGATCTAGCTGGACGAAGATCACGTTGGCTGTTTGCACGAGACTTTGTGCAAACTGCTTAGCTCGTTCTAGCTCCTCCTCACCCTGTTTGCGGCGAGTTATATCCTGGACAAAACCCACAGACCGTATGACTCGACCTTTGGCATCCTTCACATGGGTGCACCTTTCGTGCACAAATCTGGTTTCGCCGTTATCAGGACGCACAATGCGGTGCTCGATCTCGTAACCGTCTTGACCTTCGGCGACCGACTGGGTGTAGACTTCGTTGACTGCTTCTCGGTCGTCCGGGTGCACGAGCTCAAGAAAGGCCTCGTACGAGTTTCCAAAATTGCCTGGATCCACCCCGAAGATTCGATACACCTCATCCGACCATCGTAGCCGGTTGTGTTCTAGGTCCAACTCCCAGCTTCCGACCCTCCCGATTGACTGGGACTGCACGAGGAGCTCTTGGCTTTCAACAAGCTTGCGCTCTGCATGCCAGCGCCGGTCCTCAAGCTGAAGCAAGATGCCCATTAGCACAGTGGCCGCGGGGTAAATCAACATTACCGGAAGCCAAATGTCTTCTACCGTTGCGAGTGCTCTGTCCCGGGGCAGGAACGCGAGCTGGCAAGCAATCATGACTATATGGGCAGCCAGGCCCACAAGATATAAGCGAAGAACGTCAAGGTGGACAGGCTGATTCTTCCAGAAGCGGCGGAAGCCGAGTCCGATCAGCGCGCATCCCACGATTGTCGCCAGCCCGGCCCAGACACCTGCTCCTGCCAGCAGTGCTCTGTAGGCGCCTGCGATCACCACTGCGATCACGGCGGTGAGTGGCCCGCCGAAGAGGCCGGCCATAGTGACTACAATGGACCGGCCGTCGTACATGATTCCCGGCGCGTAGTGAAATGGCATAGCCATGCCCGCTACAGCAGTAGCGCCGAAAACTAATCCAGCGATAACTTTAAACCAGCCGGGGTGTTTCCCGCGCAGTCTGGAGGCAAGGCTGTACAGTGTAGAAACAGCAACCAGCAGGGCGACATTTTGGATGAGTGCGACATACATGGCCGCGCGGCGCCTTTAGGTTAGGTGGTCATCTTAGCTCGCGGTTAGTCCGCCATCAACACACAGCGATTGGCCGGTAATAAATGAGGCCTTGTCTGAGCACAGCCAGATCACGGCCTCGGCCACGTCCTCCGGCCGGCCGATGCGTCGCAGCGGAAGTTGCTGAACCAGCTTGTCCGACACATCGGGGTTAGTGCTTGTTAGATATTCCCAAAGAAGCGTATTTTGAATCGGTCCGGGCAATACCGCGTTGACCCGTATGCCATGGGGGCCACCCTCGAGGGCTGCTGTGCGGGTGAGACCGGTTAGTCCCGACTTACTGCTGTTGTAGGCGGCGAAGTTGGGGTCCATGTGAACAGCAGCAGCGGAGGAGGTATTCACGATGGCTCCACCCCAGCCTTGCCTGATCATCTGTATCATCTCGTATTTGAGGCACAGAAAAACGCCTTTGAGGTTGGTGTCGAGGGTGTGATCCCAGACGGCCTCAGGGAAGTCCACGATACTGTAGAAGGGGACGCGCTTGCCGTCTGGGCCGACCCCGGCGTTGTTAAAGGCAAAGTCAAGGCGCCCAAAGACGGCCACACACTCTTCTACCATGGCGCGCACCTCGTCCTCCTTGGACACGTCGCAGCGGACAAAGTGCGCCTCTCCACCCGCCTCCCGTATCAAGCGTACGGTCTCTTCGCCTTCGGCGATGTTCTGTCTTGTAGAAACAAGGACCTTAGCACCCTCGCGGGCGAAATACTGGGCGGTTACTTTGCCGATGCCCGTAGCGCCCCCAGTGACAAGAGCTACTTTGCCTGCAAACATGCCTCCCATGTTACCTCCTTGCGTGTTGGTTGCTCCTCCAGTTTCCTCCCTCACCAATCGCCTTGTGCACTATATTGAGGGCCGGAAGGAAAGGCCACAAGTCGGGCTGAGGCGAATCACGGTAGGCGTCAGGCCGGCTGGCACCACCCGCATGGCCTGTGCCAGGAGACTTCAGATCCGTCCATCTGTCCATCCGGCTGGGTGCCCTTGACAGCAGGGCTTCCATGGGCTACCAAGTCCCCGGGGGAGAAGTGTGAGGAAAGCGCCTTCGTGCCGACAGCAACTCGCAGGAGCGGTGGAAATGAAGATTACTAAGGTGGAATGTATCCCGGTCTCGATCCCTTTTACCAAGCCCATAATCATGTCAGGCGGGGCGGTGACCCGGGCAGACTCTGTAGTGGTGAAGATTCATACCGATGAAGGTATTGTGGGCGTCGGGGAAACCGGCGATACGTCCTTGTGGTACATGGGAGAAAGCCAGGATTCTATTCTGCACAACGTAAGCAGAGTCTTTGCCCCGCACATACTTTTAGGGGAGGATCCTTTCAACATTGAGACCATCGTGGCCAAGATGGACAAAGCCACTCGGGCTAACAACCATTCGAAGGCTGTGGTCGACTACGCTCTTCACGATCTTGTGGGGAAGGCCTTGGGAGTGCCAGTGTATAAGCTTCTGGGCGGTTTGGCCAATCCCCAAATTCCTCTGGCTTTTGTGATGTCTTCTGGCACAGCCGAGGAGGTGGGAGCAGAAGGCAGGGCCTTGGTGGAAGCAGGCTTTAGGGCGCTTAAGCTCAAGGTGGGGCACAACCCGCCCCCAGAGGATGTGGAGATGGTGGCTGCGCTCCGGGAGGCGGTGGGTAGCCAGATCAAGATCATGATCGACGCCAACGGCGGCTGGCGTTACGACGAGGCTCTTTATGTTCTGCAAAGAGTAGCCAAGTATGACATTGTCTGCGCGGAACAGCCGGTGCCCTGGTGGGATTTTGACGGTCTTGCCCGACTGAGGCGCAAAGTGGAGGTGCCCATTTTTCCCGATGAGTCTGCTGCTGAGCTGGGCCATGTGCTTCAGCTAATAGAGAAGGAGGCTGCGGATGGCTTTTTCCTTAAGGTGCCTAAAGCGGGTGGGATTCTTAAGGCACGGCGCTGGGTGACAGTGGCCCAGGCTGCCAACCTGCCAGTTATGTGCGGATGCATGGTGAACTCAGGCTTAGGCAGCGCTGCGGAAGCTGCGTTTCTGGCTGCCAATGCTTGGCTTGGCCGCATTGAGCAGGAGGCGATTGGCCCACTTAACCTTTACAACATCTATGACACGGTAAGCGGCCCTATAGAAAACGATCTCGCCAAGAAACCGCCTCGCTACGAGCGCGGTTATCTCTACCCGCCGGACGGTCCTGGTCTGGGAGTGGAACTAGACGAAGAAGCTTTGACAAAGCTTGCCACTCCGGGAAAGTCGCCGGTGGTAGTGTCCTCTGAGTAGGACCGCGGCACGATCTTGTCGGCAGAGGTCTAAGCGAAGCTGGTTAGGCAGACGTCTTGTCTGTGAGGAGATAAGCCTCGCGGATGCCAGAGCCAAGCACAACAGCTTCCACCTCTTCCCATTTGTTTAGCGTGTAAAGGTGGATGCCGTTTACTCCTGCCGCCATGTACCTGTGGATCTGGGTGATGGTGTACTCAATCCCAGCCTTCTTGAACTCTTCCGGCTTTTCTCCGTACTTGCCGATGAGCGTAGCCAGTTCCGCGGGGATCGAGCAGCCGTTGCTTAGGGTCATGCGGATGAGGGGTTCTTTCTCGAGCACAGGCATGATACCCACCACTACCGGCACCGTAACGCCTGCCTCCCTAATCCGGTAGAGGAACTGCTCGAAGGCGCTCACGTCGTGGCAGAGTTGAGTAATAAGGAAATCAGCTCCGTTGTCCTGCTTGCTACGTAAATGGGCGATATCGGCCTCAAATGTGGGGGCCAGAATATGCTTTTCGGGATAGCAAGCCGCCGCGATGCAGAACTGAGGGAAGCTGGTCTTGATGTGTCTGACCAGGGCGTCAGCATGATTAAAATCGCCGCCGGTGCCCTCCCAGCCAGGCGGAAAATCTCCCCGCATGGCCAAGATATTTTCCACACCGAAGCTTAAATAATTGGCAAGTTGGGCGTCTATCGAGTCCTTGGAGAGACCTATGCAGGTGAAATGCGTGAGGACCTCGGTGATGCCATCCTTCTTGATAGTCTGGCAGACCTCCACATTGCGGCCGGCGTTAGTGCCTCCTGCTCCGTAAGTGCAACTGATGAAATCCGGCTTGAACCTGTAGTAGTGCGTGAGGGCATCCCTTAGCTTATCCATGCCTGCGTCTGTCTTCGGTGGAAAGACCTCAAACGAGAAGCTCATTTTTGACTCAAATAACTCGGCGATCTTCATCGTGCTTGACCCCTTCTGTGACCACCCGTTTTCGCGACGCGTTTTGGTACTGCCCGGCTTGACCTGGTGCAGCTCGGTCAGCCCTTTTCGTCCACAGATACCCGTGGATGATTCCCGAGAAACCTGGCAGTTACCAGGGCCAAGCGGCAGTTGTCGAGGTTGAAAGAGCGGGCTAGACTGAGGTTTGGCATGCAGGATCCTACGGGTGACGTCTATGTGGGCGATAAGCGTGGTACACACAGACGACTCCCTTCTCTGGCAGCGCCGGCTTTTGCAGCGGTGCTCGACTGAGATATCGCTTTTGCTGCCGGGCAGCAAGTGCCTTTGCGAGGAGCAGACTTTCTTGCAAGCCGGAGAAAAACTTGCCTTACTCCCGCCCGGGCTTGTTTTCTTGGGGGGTAGTAGCTTTCATCACCTGTCCTATCACCTAGTCAAACGGTGCGCTTCTCGGCCGCTCGGGGTAGTCGTCTTTGATAAACACAACGATTTTCTACCCGCTCCGCCTGGGCACATTTCATGCGGTTCGTGGATTAGGGAGCTGACAAAGCTTGCAAACGTTGCCCAAGTGCTTGTCGTCGGTGCGGAACCGCTGGGGGCGGACTTGCCAGAGGGTCTTGCGCTGAGCGCAGCGGCGCGGGGCGAGAAGGAGGTGATGCCTGACAAAGTGCGTTGGGTGCCGCTGCGCTCAGCGCGCCGGGAACTGGCATATTTCTGCGCCTCTGTTGCTCGAGTGTATGTGAGTATCGACAAGGACGTGCTAGCTGACGCCAACACCGATTGGGGGGCGGGCACTTTGTCCTTGGCCACGATGCTTGGTCTGCTTCGCCAGATTTGCCGGTCTGCAACACTGGTGGGTGCGGATGTGTGTGGTGAGGCGGTGTCGCTCTCGCCTTGGCCAAGTGCCACCGAGCTAGCGCAGATGAGAAAAAACGAAGACATCAACCTGGCCATCTGTCAGACGCTGTTGGACCGTGGGTTTGCTCGCCGACTGAGGCGGCCAAAAGAGACCGTGCACACACGGAAGTCATTCCCCGCGTCACTTCCCGGAGCGGCTGGACCGAGCGCACCCCGGGCTCTTTCGAGACTTGACAGGGCGGGATAGCAACGGGCGTGGTGCCGCGTGGTGCGAGAATGCCGGACGCAGGGATCAACACGAGTACATCGGCCGCGATTTGCAAAACAACTGCCCGCACTAGCCCACGCACGACCCAGACTACAGTTCCCACAACCGGAGGCAAGGCGAAGCTTCTTGATATCGGTTTCGCAGGGCTAAGTGGTGCTTTCCTCGTCTCTGGGAGCGTAGCAAGCAAAAGGCCGGAACTCTTAGCGGGGGAGAGCAGGAGATGGCGGCCATTGCCCGCGGTCTCATGGCAAGTGAGCGGCTTCTTCTGATGGACGAGCCATCCTCGGGCCTTGCTCCTTTAGCAGGGAAGCAGCTCGGTGAGGTGATCAAGGAGATCAACCAGAGGGGTGAGCGTCCTTCTCGTGGAGCAGACGTTCCCTTGGTGATGGGCAGAGCCAAGGTTGGGCACGCCTTACAAACGCGCCGTGCTGGGGTTGAAGGCCCTTGGAGAGTTTGAGACTAACTGACGCGGTCAAGAGGCCTATTTGGGAGGTTAGCATTGGTTGGTGTCCTGTCGTCGGCGAGGAAGTCGCGGGAAAGTTATAGGAGGGAAGGGAGATGGCCACAGGGATTGAGCGGATGGCGGCCGAGACTGTAGTGGTCGGCAGTGGGCCGGGCGGAGCCACAGTGGCTCGGGAGCTGGCGTTACGAGGCAAACAAGTCTTGATTTTGGAGCAGGGAGCACATCACAGAGAGGGAGGCTGGGTCAATACGTTTCGCATGGCCGATCGGGCTCTTACGCTTGCCTCGATCGAGGGAACCCAAATGGTGCGCATGCTTACGGTGGGCGGGTCCACCATGTGCTACCTGGGCACTGCTGTCGAGCCGCCTGCCTGGCTTAAGGAAAAGTACGGAATTGATCTGGCTCCCTATGTGGAGGAGGTCCGAAAAGAACTAGAACCTACCCCCACCCCTGAGCGTTTTATCGGGGAGGGGGCCAAGAAGATCATGGAAGCAGCCCGGGCGGAGGGCTTTGACTGGAAGCCGGTGCCGCACTTTATCCGCTGGGAGAAACTAAGCGGCCCGCCGAGCAAGTTGTTTGCAGGTTCGGCGAACGGGGCCAAGTGGACGGCCCGGGAGTATGTGCAGGAGGCCTGTGCCCACGGAGCTCAGCTAAGAGCACGGATGCAAGTAAAAGAAGTGCTTTCCAAGGACGGCCGCGTTACCGGCGTCCGTGGCGTGGGCCCCAAGGGACCCTTTGAGGTCGAAGCGGAGAGAGTGGTTCTGGCTGCCGGTGGTTTGGGTACGGCACCTATAATGCGGGCTTCTGGGTTCCCTGATGCAGGTCAGGGGGTCATTATTGACCCGTTGATTCTGACTTACGGTGTTTATCCAGGCCGGGGTTCACACTCCGATGTACCGATGGGCTGCGGGACTTTGGATTTGCAGGAAGAAGGCATTATTCTCATGGACTGCATTGATCCTTGGCCATGGTACCTGTTTGGGCTCGTCATGGGCGGTCCCAAAGCGCTGGCCACCTTCCGGTTCTTCCCGCACGTACTAGGAGTCATGGCGAAAATCCGGGATCAATTTGCAGGCTATGTAACTGTTGACGGGACTGTATCGAAGCCGCTTGGCGAAGCCGAGGAAAAACTTCTTGCCCGGGGGAAGGAGATCTCCACACAGATACTACGTAGGGCCGGATGTGCTCCTGAGTCGATTGTTTCTACGCCTCCGCGGGGCGCTCATCCCGCCGGCACTGTGCGGATCGGCGACCAGGTCGATACCAATCTGCAGACCAAGATTTCCGGGCTATACGTGTGTGACTCAAGCGTCATTCCGGAACCCTGTGGCCAGCCTCCTGTGTTCATGATCCTAGCACTGGCCAAACGGTTGGTAGCGGAGCAGCTCGCGGCGTAGTGCTGTCGGAACCCATTGCGGCTCTACTCTTGAGCTGACAGAAAAATCTGCGGCGCCCGGCGCGAACTCTCGGGGAACGGCGCCCGGCGCCCCAACCCTAGTTCTCCGGCGCCGCAGCATTAGTTCTCAAGTGCCCCAGCACTAGTTCTCCTGGGCCCGGGGACCTCGTACCGTTGAGACGGCGGCTCCTACAATAGCCAGGCCGGTAGCCACAAGCATAGCTATGCGGAAGCCATCTCCGTAGGAAGCAGCGGCGGCTGCGCTGGCTTCCTCGCCGAGAAAGATCACTCTAGCGCCAGTGGGGCCAAGCCCTGAGGCGGCAATTGCTCCCAAGAGGGCCACCGAAACTCCCTGGCCTGTGGTTCGCATGGTGCCAAGGAAACCCGAGGCTAGACTGAGCTGAGAACGTTCCACAGAACCCATGACCGCCGAAGTGTTGGGGGCACTGAAGGCCGCCATCCCAATACCTACTGCTGCGAGAGCCACAACGACACGCCAGGCTGGGGCTGAGCTGGAAAGGAACCCAAGTTGGCAGGTTCCTGCAGCCACGAGCAGCATTCCTGCCGTAGCGGGGGCACGCGAGCCTATCCTGTCAGACAATTTCCCGAACAGCGGCGACAAGGCGGCCATAAAAACTGGCTGGGTGAGTAGATAAAGCCCTGCGGTCTGGGCAGAGTATCCACGTGTCACTTCAAGGAACACGGCGACAAGAGTGGTCACTCCGTGCACCGCCGCATAATTCAAGAAAGCAGCCGCACTTGCGGCGGCAAAGAGCCGGTTCTTGCGCAGCAGATCAAGGTCAAGGAGCGGGTCACGTACCCTGTCCTCCGTGAAGACAAAAGTCACAAACAGAAAAACAGCGGCTGCCAGAAGGCCAAGCGTTACCGGACTGGTCCAACCCCAGAAGGGCACAAAGATGAGGGGTACTAGAAGGGCCGAAAGCATGAAGGCAAGAAGTGCGACTCCGGGCCAATCAAGGTGAACTCCGGAGGAAGTCTGGCGCGGTGCTAGAGGGGCACCGGCTAGGGCCTCCTTTTTGTCGCGGCTCTCTGGGGCAAGCAAACACAAGGTGCCAACCAGGTTGATGATCACTAGGGGAAGGTTGACCAAGAAGATCCACCGCCAACTTGTGTGACTGACTATAAGCCCTCCAAGGGGAGGCCCAGCCATCAACCCGAGATAGCCTGCCATGGCGTTAAGCCCAAGCGCTCGCCCCCTTTCTTTTTGGGGGAAAGCGGCTGTCACCAGTGCAGGGGCTGTCGCTGCAGTAAAGCCGGCTCCGGCGCCTTGCAGACAGCGCGCCACAATTAGAAAAGAGCCGCTTGTTGAGAGCGCGCAGGCAATGGAAAAAACGCCAAAAATGCTAGTACCAATCAGGAAGAATAGAGCCAGTCCATACTGATCTGCGAGCCGTCCCACTGGCACAAGAAACACGCTCATGGCAAGCACGTAGACCGCTTGGACCCAGAGGGCCTCTGAATAACTGAGCTGCAAAGCAGGACCCATGACGGGTAGAGCCACCGCCACGACCGTAGTCACAAAAGTGCCCATGAACATAGCGATGGAGCACACAGCCAAAACCAAGTTTCGTCGAGCGGCAAGAGCTGAACCGGGCATGGGAGCTGAAACGGACACGGGAGCCGAACCGGACATGGTGCGCTCAGGCTGATTCATGACAGAGCCCCCCAATCAAGCGGTTTCTGAAGAGACAGCAAGAGCCTTATCTAGCATTTCTAGGGCATCGTCTATCTCGCGGGGCGAGACAATCAAAGGCGGAGTAAGGCGGATGACATTGTCATACAAACCTCCCTTGCCGACCAACAGGCCGCACTTGCGCGTCTCCTCCATGATCTGGGCGGCTCGTGCTGCATCTGGCGCCTTTCCATCGGGAGAAGAGGCATCAACTATTTCTAGCGCCTGCATTAGCCCCAGGCCACGCACGTCTCCGATGCAGGAGTACTTCTCCTTGAGCGCTTCTAGTCCCTCGCGGAGGCGGGCGCCCTGGCGCGCCGCATTTTGAGCAAGATTATTCTTCTCGATGAACTCGATAGTCGCCAGGGCGCCCCGCGCAACTACCGGATTACCCCCAAAGGTCGAAATAGACAGGCCAGTGAAGCAGTCGGCTACAGCAGCTGTCGCGACAGTGGCGCCGATCGGAAGGCCGTTAGCCAAGCCTTTGGCAAAAGTCACAATGTCAGGCTCCACTCCCCAGTGCTGGATACCGCAGAAGTAGGTACCAGTGCGCCCGCAGCCGGTCTGGACCTCATCGCAAATGAACAGCCCCCCGTACTTGCGCACAATCCCGAGCGCCACCTGAAAGTACTCCTTGGGCGGCACTATGAAGCCGCCCACGCCTTGGATAGGCTCTGCCATAAAAGCCGCTATTTTGCCGCTTGTGGTGGTGAGGATCACTTCTTCGATGTCGTGCGCGCAGCGAAGGTCACAGTTAGGATAGCTTTGGCCAAAAGAGCACCGGTAGCAGTACGGGCTATGCGCGTGCCGTACGAAGGAAGCTCCGACAGGCAAAGGACGCCAGGGTGCCTGGGCGGTAACTCCTAGCGTAGCCTCGCTCCGCCCGCAGTACGCGTGCCTAAGAGCGACAATCTCCATGTTGCCGGTAGCCAATCTGGCAAAGAGAAGCGCCGTTTCATTTGCTTCTGTGCCCGAAGAGGTAAAGAAGGACTTCTGCAGCGGGCCCGGGGTGACCTCCGCTAGTTTCTTGGCAAGCAAGACTTGTGGTTCGGTGATGTAATGCGTGGAGACATGTTGGAGGGTCTGGTGCTGGCGGATGACCGCCCCAGTCACTTCGTCATTGCAGTGTCCTACGCTAACAGCAAGAATGCCGCCAAAGAAGTCAAGGTACCGGTTCCCCTCATAATCGTAGAGCTGCATCCCCTTGCCACGGGCAAGTGTGAGCGGCTCTTGGTAGTACGTAGAGACGCAAGGGAATAGATACTGCCGCTGCAAGGCCTCAAGCTCACTGCCGAGCTCACTAGACATCCCATTCTCCTTTGCTGCCCGAAAAGGACAGCGTTTAAGGTTACCACTGGGACTGACGACCGACGTGTTTTCTTGCAGTTAGTCCGGCAGCCAAAACCACCGACTAAAACCGGCAGTCAAAACCACCTACCAAGAATTTGACGGGCTAGGCGCGTGCAGCTAGAGTGCTTGCAGTGGTCCGTCTGCAGTGGTCCGTCGAGAGAGTGCTTGCGGTGCAGCGTTTAATGCAAGGGGTCAAGATGAAGGAGCAGCCGGTTTTCGTCATGCCCGAAGCCAACGTTTCGCATATTCGCCGTAAATGGCTGGATATCCCTTACGCTAGCCAGTCACCTAGCCAAGCCCTTGACATCTATTTGCCGGACGGAGGCGATGGGCCTTTCCCTGTGATCTTCCATATTCACGGGGGTGCCTTTGCGTTTGGGGACAAACGAGACGCGGCCGTGGAGCCGTTTTTGACTGCACTGGAACAAGGCTATGCTGTGGTGTCGGCTAACTATCGCCTAAGCGGAGAGGCAGTTTTCCCCGCTGCGCTTAAGGATCTAAAAACCGCGCTGCGCTGGCTTCGAGCTCGTGCTGGGGAGTTCAAGCTCGACAGAGGCCGCGTGGCGGCCTGTGGGCCTTCGGCTGGCGGATACTTTGTGGCTATGCTTTGTCTTACGGCCGGGATAGAGGAGTTTGAGGGACGAGAGCTGGGCTACCCAAATGAGTCTTCTGCCGTACAGGCCGCGGTAGACTGGTTTGGTCCCACAGACTTTCTCACTATGGACGAGCAGTTGGCGGCTTCTGGACTAGCTTCCACTTTCACCTTCCACAGCTTGCCGGATTCGCCCGAGTCGCTGTTTTTGGGAGCGTCGGTAGAGGAGGCTCCCGATCTAGCTCGCAAAGCTAGTCCGATCACTTACCTTCGTCCTGACATGCCCCCGCTATTGGTCCAGCATGGGCGCCTAGATAACGTGGTCCCTTACCAACAGTCGGTAGAGCTTGTGGAGGCGATCAGGAACCAAGTAGGCCCAGAGCAGGTAGAGTTTGACCTCTTTGACGAGGCCGGCCACATGGATCCTCTGTTCATGACCGCCGAGAATATGGCTCGGGTATTTAGTTTCCTGAACCAGCGACTAGGGCTTTGAGACTAGCCAGACGGCGGTCGACCTCATCTTGTAGCGCCTGAATCTCTGCTTCGTTAAGATGCCTGTATTTGCCGAGCATCTTAACCAAATCTGCTACTGGCTTGTTCCCGAGCGGATGAGTTAGCCGAAATACTCCGTTCTCTGCTTCCCAAAGCGGGAAGTAGTTTGTGCGCACTGCTTCCCGACAAACTTCTATCGAGAGGTCGGCGGGAGTACGCCAGCCCACAACACACGGGCAAAACACATGCAAATATACAAATCCTTCTTTAGCCTTTTCTTTTGCCTTGACCAGCTTCTTGGCATAGTCCTCCAAGTGACTCAGGGTGGCGGTAGCCACATAGGGGAGGTCATGCATGGCCATGATGAGGGGCATGTTCTTGGACCGGGTGGGCTTTCCCCGCCTAAGAGCGCCAACCGGAGTAGTGCTGGTGGCTGTTCCGAAGCGGGTGGAGCTGCTTTGCTGCACGCCGGTATTCATGTAGCCTTCATTGTCATAGGCAATGTAAATCATCTTCTCGTTGCGCTCGGCAGCACCGCTTAGCGTCTGAAAGCCAACGTCCTGCGCGCATCCGTCGCCTGTGTGGCACACAACAGTGGCGTCTATCCCTGCTTTTTGGAAGTAGCGGGTAAGTCCGGTGGCGCTGGAGGCTACGCCGGTCATGACACACGCATAGTAGGCGTGGCGGTGCCAGGCAGCGCGGTTTTGGCCATGAAGCACGGGGGCGGAGCAAGAAGGGGTGCCGACAAAGATTATGTCCTTGCCCAAGACTCGGGAGACAAATCTAAGGTTGAGCTCCAAAGTGCATCCCGAGCAGAGGGATACCCCAGGCGAAAACTGGTCTTCGTTCTGGTAGTAGTCACAAACTCTGGGAAGTCTTTTTCTTTGTGTTGCCATGTCGGGCCTCGCTTTGGATCTAAGGCAGCCAGGTTACCGCGCGGTAGGGTCTTCCTTGGGCTGCCGCCTGCATCTCGTCAATCATCTGACCGATGTGTTCCTGGGTGATGTCTAGGTTGGCCAGGCCAGCTATGAAGCTAAGCACGGGAACACGGGCGAGCTCTGGCACGGCGGCTCGCACTTCCATGCACATGGGTCCACATTGCCAGCCGAAGCAGACACTGCGGTCAAGCACGCCCACGGCCTTACGTCCCTGCAAGACCGAGGATAGCCGCTCGACGGGGAACGGGCGGTATAGACGCAGCTTGACCAGGCCAACTTTGACTCCTTGGTCTCGTTTTGCGTCAACCACCACGCGGGCAGTCCCTGCTGCACTCCCGCTAGCTACAAGCACAATGTCGGCGTCTTCGGTGCGGTATTCCTCAAGCTGCCCACCATACCGCCGTCCAAAGATGCTGCAAAACTCGTCTTCAATTTGCTCTAGCTTTGTTTTTACCCGCTCGAGCGCCGCCACGTGCTTTTTGCGCAGCTCGACGTAGCCAATGCCCATACCGTGGCTTCCGCAGCCCAGGGGAACTCCAGGACGCAATACTGGGCGCGGCGGCTGTTCCTGCAACGGAGCAAGGAAACGGTCCACGTCGGCACTGGCAGGGATTTCTACGGCCTCCGCAAGAAAGGAAAGGTAGAAACCGTCGTAATTCACCATGACCGGAAGCTGAATTTCGTAGTCCTCAGCTAGGCGGAAGGCCATGATAACTGTGTCGAGGATGTCCTGACAGTTCTCGCAGATCAACTGGACCCAGCCCGAATCACGTACCGAGATCATGTCTTGCTGGCCGCAGTACACACCGTGGATGCCTGGCGGCTCTCTATTTACATTCACCATGACCACTGGAGCGCGGTAGCCAGCTGTATTTAGCATGGCGTCGTACATGTAGACCAGGCCGTAGGAAGAGGTAGCGGTGAAGGCGCGGCCGCCAGCCATGGCGGCCGCGCACACAACATTCTGGGCCGAGTTTTCGCCTTCTACTGTTACGTACTCTGCGTCAAGCCAGCCATCTGCGTGAAACCTAGCTAGTTGCTCAATTACCTCACTCTGAGGAGTGATGGGATAGGCAGCGATCACATCGGGGCGGCACAGCAGGACCGCATACGCTGCGGCCGCATTGCCGGTGATGACCTTGGTTTGTCTTTCAAGCTGGACACTCATCGGCGTAGTCTCCTTCGGGGACCATGGTAATTGCCCCTTTGGGGCACTCGCGGGCGCAAATGCCGCATCCCTTGCAATAGCGCAGATCGACAGCAAAGTGAATTCCGTCCGTGTCGTCTTTTACGCATTGGGTGGGGCAGTAGATGAAGCAAAAGCCGCAGGCGTTACACTTTTCCTTATCTATCACCGGCCGCTCTGTACGCCAACTGCCAGTATCCAGACAAAGAAGTTCGCCTGAGGCGTCAGACCAGCACGCCTCAGTGGGGAAGATTTCATCGTGACCACCCGACCGGCTGTCTGACGCTACCATGAGATCACCTCTACCTCGTTATAGCCACGTTCTGCACTTCGGGCGTTTCGCGCCAAGAGTTCTCCTTCAAAGTAGTCTGCGAGCCCTTTTAGCACCGAGTCCAAGCTCACCCACCCGGTCACCCGAGCCAAAGCACCGATCAGGCATGTGTTGGGGATGTCCCGTCCTATCTCGCATAAAGCTACTTGAGTGGCGTTGATGACTCCTGCCTGCGCCAAGTTGGGGTGAAGCTGCTGCGCAGGTGTGTGAGCACTGTTGAGGATGAGCACGCCTCCAGGCTTTAGGCCTTCAAAAAGGTATGGCAGGCGAAGAAGGGTGGGGTCGATTACCACCAGGCAGTCAGGATTATAGATCTGGGTCTTCTCGCGGATGGGTTCCTCGCTAATCCGAGCAAAGGCCACCACAGGCATTCCCCGGCGCTCAAATCCGTACATAGGGAAACTGGCTACGTGCTTGCCTTCGATGGCACAGGCCGAGGCGAGCATGCGGGCAGCAAGAACTGCTCCTTGTCCTCCGCGGCCGTGAAAGCGAATCTCCTTTGCAGGCATGCCGCTCCTCTCTTTTTTTGGGATCTTGTAGACGCTGCGTTTAAGACTCCTCTCTATGCCAGACGAGACGCCTCTTTGCCCGCGGCCTGGCTCGCTCTTTCGGCTGCGACCTTTTCCGCGATATCTTGCTTTAGGACTCTCTTGTCAATCTTCTGGGCTGCCGTCAGCGGCATGGCTTGCACAAACTCAATGCGCTCTGGCAGCTCAAGCACTGAGGCTTTTTGCTCGTCGCGCAAGAAAGCGATTATCGAATCAAAATCGAGGCGAGCCCCGGGCCGTGGCTGTATATAAGCGCAGGCTCTTTCGCCCATGATGGGGCATGGCATGGGGACTACTGCCACTGCAGCTACGCCGGGATGTCTTGCGATAAGCTCCTCGATTACCGTTGCGCTTATGCTTTCTCCTCCCCGGTTAATCATTTCCTTTAGCCGGCCGGTAATGGTGATGTAACCGCGTTCGTTTATCTTGGCTAGGTCGCCTGTGTGGAAGAATCCCTCGGCGTCAAAGACCCGCGCGTTCTCCTCCGGATTGTTGTAGTACCCGGTGAAGACTCCGGGGCCCTTAACGACAAGCTCGCCCTGCATGCCTGGGGGCAAGGCTGCCCCGCTGGGGGCTACCACTTTGTAGGTGTCACCGGGACAAGTTGGACGGCCCACGGTGGAGCAAACCGTTTCAACGTCGTCCGTGGGGCGTGTGATGGTAGTCATCCCTTCGGTGCCACCGTACCCATTGTAAAACCGCACTCCCAGTCGGCTAAAAACAGCCCTAATTAGGTCAGGATGAGCGGCACCGCCGCCGCTATGAATCTTACGTAAGCTGCTTAGGTCGTGATCGCACAGGCCTTCGTAATCGAGGAGTCTTTGTGTAAGGGTAGGGACCCACACTATGGCAGTCACCCTTTCATCCTGGATGACGCGGCAAATGGTTTCTGCATCTGTGGTGTCCAGGAGCACAATGGTCCCCATTGTGATGACGCTACCCAAGAAGCCTTTGGTGAAGGAAAGATCATGGCCAATAGAGCCCACAATTAGGTTGACGTCCTCACAGTGCTGGTCCCAACAATAGGAACAGTGTTCTACTCCGCACTCAAGGCTGTCATGAGTGCGCGGCACGATCTTGGGATTGCCAGTAGTGCCCCCGGTGGGGCCCATGTGCGCGATCTGCCCGGGGTGCGGACGGAGCTGTTTGAGGTGCGCAAGCTCCTCGGCCGTAGGCGCAGTCTGGGCAATCAGATTCTCAAGCGATGCCGCTTTAAGCGCGGGATTCCCAAACAATGTCGTTTGTGACTCAAGGGCCTGTCCGCGCACGGTAATGAGGTACTCGATCTGTGGTCTTACCTCAAGCACGTCTCGGATAATGGGCAGAAAGTCTACCTTGCGGTGCTGCATGGGGACTACCCAGGCCCGTGCCCCGCTGAGGGCGGCAAGTTGCTGGATCTCAAATTGCCGGTAGCGGTCAATCAGCATGACCGGGATAGCCCCGATCTTCTGGAGAGCAAAGTAAATAGGCACAAACTCCGTCCAGTTGGGGAGCTGCACCAGCACCCGGTCCAAGGGGCGAAGACCCCACCTAAGCAAAGCAATGGCCAGTCGGTCGGCTTGGTCTTTGGCTTCCCGATACGTTAGCCGGCGGTAAAGGTCTACAAAGCCGGTCTTATCCGGCTGAATTGCTGCTGCGCGATCAAGCAGGTCTCCTAAAGTTAGACCGCGCCACCACCCTTCCCTGACGTAGCGGGCTGCGTCCTCCTCCCGATAAGGGACCACTCCTTCCAGCAACTGAGTCACCGCAAGCCCCCTTTCCCTTGTTTGCACGTGAGCCAGCCTTACACGGAACAACCAGCTAGCCAGCCTTCCCTTATGGCGTCTACAATCCAACCGGGCTCGCGACAGCTGCCCACTACTTTGGTCTCTGCGATTAGTTGACCGAGCTCACTCACGATGGCGTCGTTCGGACCCCAATCTTGGGTCGGGATAATTTTCTTTCCCTCAATTACAAAGACTCTTTTGTCCTGCACCTGAACGCGGAGCCCTTTGTGTTCGATGGCTCGGTACTCAAGACCGAACCAAATGGGGACGTGCTTTAGCTTGAACCACGGCCACAGGTTCTCAAGATCATCTTTAGTCATGCCCTCCCCAAGCTCAGTATGGGGACCGTCATGTACGATGGCGACTTTGCGACCTCGCTTAGCCAGAAACTCTCCCAGCTCACAGCCGTGCAGTTTGCCGCCCATGATCACTACGCTCTTGGGTACCGGCATCCAAAGGCGCGTGAGGCGCTCAAGTTGCCTTGGGCTAAAAAGCTTGAGTGCCCACTTGAGCTGGCGGTGCAGTTTCTCAGCCCGGAGCACTTTCGGGCTCTCGGCGCCCGGGAGGGTGATTTCTGTGTGGGCCGCGCCGGCGGCGATAATCAACACGTCAGGTTTTTCCTCCTGCACAGTCTCTGCAGTGGCTGGTTTACCGAGATGGACGGTGACTCCCTCTTTACGCAGCTGGGTTTCTAGATATCGGACCAAGTCCACCAGGTCCTCGGTTTCCAGATCTTTTACGACTGCTGCCACGGGGACGAGGCCGCCCAGCCGTTTTTCCTTTTCGTAGAGGACAACCTGGTGACCCCGCTGGGCCGCCACCCGGGCAGCTTCCATGCCGGCTGGCCCGCCTCCCACTACCATGACTTTCCTGCGGGTGGCGGCCCGCTCCACCTGGTACTCAGGCACTATCTCCCGGCCAAGCAGGGGATTTACTCGACATTCCAAGGGTTTGTTCTTGTTGCGCATGTCAAAGCAGTGCAGGCAACCGCTGCACGGTCTGATGTCCTCCAGACGCCCCTCTCGCACCTTGTTTGGCAGGTCGGGATCGGCCAACAGTCGGCGGGTCATCCCGACAAAGTCAAGGCTTCCCCTCCGCAGGTACTCCTCGCCTAGCACGGGATCCAGTCGGCAAGCAGTCCATACCGGAATTGTGACTCCTGCCCGTTTTACTGCCTCGGTGAGGGGTACAGTGGCGCCTCTTCCCTGCCGACTCCAGTCCAGGTCCTTCGGGAGATCGGCTGGCGGTTCGGGATACAGAATGCGATCAGGCTGTATAAGTCCTCCCCGGTGTCCGTAACGTTCGGCTCGGCAGTTTATGCCGTCCGCAACTGTGGCGATGAGTTTAGCCATCTCCACTCCCTCTTCCAGAGTGGTCGCCAGGGGATGGTTGTATTCCACAATATTAATAAGCGCGTGCACGGCAAAACCTGGGCCGCACCTGCGCTTGACTTCGGAGATGATGTTGCGGATGAAGCGGGTCCGATTCTCGTACGTCTGCGGTCCGTACTCGTCGTCGCGCCGGTTCCAAATCCGCGAAAGAAAGGTATTGCCTTGGTGACAAGTGCCGTGGTTTATCTCGACGGCGTCAAATCCAGCCTTGTACGCCCGCTCGGCAGCCGAGGCCCAAATCTCAATCTGGTCCTCGATTTCCTGCTTAGTCATGGCCCGTACGGGCAAGAAGTCAGGCCCAGGCAATTCTTCCTGAGTAAGTGTGGAAGGCCCCTTGATGTCTCTAACCGCGGGATCCCGAGGTAGCAGTCCCGTGGGGTTCCAGGGGCCCGAGTGCTGCAGCTGAATCGAGACTGGACAGCCGTGCTTGTGCACCGCTTCGGTGAGACGCTGGAAATAGGGGATGTAGCGATCGTCATCTAAATGAAGCTGAACTCCTCGATAGCTGCCGTCCGGGAAGTAGTGCACATGCTGAACCCCTAGCGGATATTCAACCCCGCACGATTCCACTACGAGAAACCCCACCCCACCTTTAGCGAGCCGCTCGTAATATGCAATCATGCGTGGCCCGGGCGTCTGGTCTTCTTCCATAAAGGAAGTGCCGTTGGCGGTCTTGATGATGCGATTGCGGGTTTTTACCGGGCCGATCATGCCCGGCTCAAGCAGCTTTTCAAAGCTCATGCTCATGACAGCTCCTCATCTACTTTCCGTGCGGCCGACAAGAGCCACTCGGCGGAACGGGCGAATCTCTCCTTTTCGTCGGGGGCAAGATCCCATTCAAGTACTTCCGTTACCCCACGGCGTCCCAGTCTAGCTGGAACGCCAATGCTTAGATTGCTCAGCCCGTACTCGCCGTCAAGAACTACCGAACAGGGAAAGGTCTCCCCGGTGTCATCGCGAATAGCGCGGACCATGCCGGCCAGCCCCACTGCGCAAGTCCACCCGGCCGTGCGTCCTGCCTGGAGCTCCTCGTAGCGGCGCAGTATGTTTGGGATCTCGGCTAAGACGGCCTCTTTCTCGGGAGGCGCGAATTCCGTTGGCTCGCCACTAATGCGGACCGAGCTAAACAGGGGCACTTGAGTGCTGCCATGCTCTCCGATAACAAAACCTTCTACCTCCCGCACCGCTACGCCTTTATGTCGGGCCACCATTTCCCGGAAGCGAAGACTGTCGTTGAGCGAGTAGCCGATAACCCGCCGGCGATCAAAACCGGTGATGCGCCACATAGCGTAGTTCAGGGGATCCACAGGATTAGTGGCAGTAATGACCAGGGCTTCGGGAGCTCGTGCACGGATCTCCTGTGCTATATCCCGGATCAGAGGAAGATTCTTGGGCAGCATTTCCATGCGGTCGGAGATGAGTCCCTGGGGCACCCCAGCGGCGTTGATAATCACGTGGGTTCCGGGTAGATCCTCGTACGAACCGGCGCTTACCTGCACTCCCTGGGTAGCCGCAGCGGTTCCTATGTCCATTGCGTGTTGCTGGATTACATTCTGCCTGAGGTCGATCAGGATAATTTCCTCAGCAATTCCCAGGACGGCAAGATAAAAAGCGGCTGGCGCTCCAACTGATCCGGCTGCGCCGATGACAGCAACCTTCATTCTCACTCCCTGCGTCTGTCCTCGCCTAGGGCAACGATTGGTTCTGCATCATAGCGAGAAACTAGCTCTGCATCATAATGCCAGGATTGGGCTTTGCGGTCTACTAGCTCCCCTTCGTATACTCGCTCCTCTCCCCAGGCGCGAGCCGTGGCTTGGTCTTCTTCTTGTGCCTGAAGCTGCGTTAACATGGCAGGGGCTGCGTTCAGAGAAAGGTCCGTTTGCGATTGGGGGAGCTATGTATCGGGGCGGCTATGCAGGCAAGATTCTTCGCATCGATCTCTCTTCGAAGACTTTTCGGGAAGAACCGCTACCGCCAGACTTTGCTCAGGACTTCATCGGAGGGGCGGGACTCAGCGTCAAGCTTCTGTATGACGAAGTTTCTCCTACCTGTGATCCTCTGGGTCCGGAGAACAAATTGATCTACGCTGTCGGACCCTTTACGGGCACCACAATTCCGTGTGCAAGCCGGATGGCGGTCAACGCCAGGTCCCCTCTAACAGGTGCAGTGGGAGTCGCGGCAAGCGGCGGTCATTTTCCGGTAGAGCTCAAGCGAGCTGGCTATGATGCGTTGATCATAGAGGGAAAAGCAAGCGAGCCTGTGTACGTCTTTATAAAGAACGGGGAAGTGAAGTTTCGCTCAGCGGAAAAGTTGTGGGGACTTTGTACTACAGATACCCAGCAGGCAATAAAAGACGAGCTTCACGATCAAAATGTGCGCGTTAGCTGCATCGGTCCAGCAGGCGAACGGCTTTCGCTGATAGCGGCAATTGTCAACGAGCGGCGAGTGGCGGGCCGAAAGGGACTAGGAGCAGTGATGGGCTCCAAGAATCTCAAAGCCATCGCTGTGCGCGGGGACCAGTCTCCCGAGATTGCAGACAAGGAGAAGTACGAAGCCGCACGTAAGCGCATGCGCGCGGGAATGCAAGAGAGCCCGGTTCTTTACCCGCAATTTTCAAAATACGGGACTTCAAGCGTCGTACATCTCACCGAGGCTATGGGGATTTTTCCGGCCAACAACTGGGCGGCCACTGGAGTGTTTCGGCCAGCCGAGAAAATAGGAGGCTTCGCTATTGAGCATCTAAGCGCGGGACGGACGGCGTGCGCTGTGTGCCCAGTGGGTTGCAGTCAGCTACGGCTGGCTAAGCAATACCCGTATGCGGGGTTTTTCACCGAGGGACCCGAATACGAGACCCTTTACTCGCTGGGGGGAGTAGTAGGGGTCGACAACCCAGATGCCATCATTGCCGCTGACCGGGTGTGCGATGAGCTGGGGCTGGACACCATTTCAGCTGGCGTGACAGTTGCCTTTGCTATGGAGCTCTTTGAGCGCGGTATCATCACCTATCAGGAAACCGGCGGGCTTGATCTGCATTTTGGCAACGACCGGGCCATGCTTGAGCTTCTGCATTTGATGGGAGAGAGAGCACAGGAGCGCGCCGGTCTCGGAGACTTGTTGGCGGATGGCGTGAAGGTCGCGGCGCAAAAAATCGGGCGGGGAAGCGAAAAGTACGCTATGCATGTGAAAGGTTTGGAACTTCCAGGTTACGATGTGCGGGGAGCTAAGGCGCACGGTCTCAACTACGCTACTGCCTTTACCGGGGCGGACCACAACAAAGGTTATGCCTTCCAGGAGATCTTCGGCATCCCTGTGCCTTACGCAGTAGATCGGTTTGCCATCGAAGGCAAAGGCAAGCTTTGTAAGTGGAATCAGGACGCCCGCACTGCGGTGGCTGACTCGCCCACCATGTGCGTGTTCTTGTTAGATATGGCAGTGGCCGACTTTATGTTCGAAAACACGGCTAGCCTCATGGAAGGCGCCACTGGTCTTAGCTACTCCCCGGAAGAGATCCAGCTAGCTGGCGAGCGAATCAACAACCTAGCTCGGGTCTACAATGTTTTGGCTGGCTTTTCTCGGGCAGACGACGACCTGCCTGAGCGTCTCAAAACGGAGCCCATCCCGGATGGAGCCTCGAAAGGACACCTCATTTCACAAGCGGATTTGGACTTTATGCTTGACGAGTACTACGAGGCTCGAGGCTGGACCAAAGAAGGTGTCCCCACCCGGGCAAAACTCGAGGAGCTTCGTCTAGGGTACGCGGCGGACCGCCTTGGCCTGCCGCAAGACTAGGTATGCCAGACTTTAGTGAAGACGATGAAGATTGTGGTGCGCACTATAGGTCCTCTTCGCCAAGTGCTGGGTGGGGCGCAGATGGAGGTTGTGCTAAACGAGGGAGCCACAATCAAGACTTTGCTCACCCGTTTGGCGCAGCTGCACGGAGCCGACTTTGCTCGCTATTTGGCTTGGCTAGGCGAAGGTGACAACCGTGCCGGGGCCAACAGGGCTTATGCCCCCCTTCGGGTGTTGCTTAGAGGCCGCGATGTGCTTCCTTCCCAATATGAGCAAACCGAGCTTTCTGACGGTGACGAGGTTCTGGTATTTACCCCAGTCGCTGGCGGTTAAGCGCGCTGCGAACAATACTTGACGTAAGTCTGTCTCCTATCTACATTTGTTAGTCAACGACTACAGTTGTCAAGCAATGACCGCCTCGGCTGGAACGTTAGTCTGGGCCCGGCGCACTCTTTGGCAACCGGCAGCGGCAACCTAGGGGAGGTGTAGCGATCGCGCAGGTTTTGACAATTTCTGCCCTGGAGAGAAAAACTGGGGTGCCACGTAGCACCATCCATTTTTACATAAGGGAAGGTCTCCTGCCTGCTCCACAAAAGACCGCGGCTAGCCGCGCACTTTATACCGACCACCATGTCCGTCTTCTGGAGAAAATCGCAAGACTCAAGCAGCGAGGGCTGTCGCTTGCTGAGATTAAGACTGAGCTTGCTCCTGAACTAGAGGCCGCAAGTCTTAACCCGGTCGATCTTGCTGCTCAGGAAAGCGAGCGTATACGGCGGGCAATTCTGCGCGTGGCTACAGAGGAATTCGTCACGAAAGGATACGAGCAGACGCACGTAGCTGACATTATCCGCCGCCTAGGAATAACCCCCCAAGTCTTCTACAGTCACTTCCCGAGCAAACGTCGGCTGCTGGCCGAGTCTTTTCGCACTTTTATGTCCTGGAACCTCGCGTATGTGGAGCCCAAGCTTGCTCGTACCAAAGATTACGGGGAGAAGCTGCTTTGGCGAGTCTTGGCTGATTTTCGGGCAAATGGTTTTGGGTCCGAGGTATTGCAGCTGGTTAAGTCTCGCGATGGGGACGAAAAGGAACTTGTGCAACTAGTAGAACGAGCCTGGGAAGAAGTCATTGCTGTCATCATTGCCGATTTCTTGGAAGCTCGCCCAGCGGATCTCCCGCCACCACCTATATCCTTGGAGCTTCTTGCCTATAGTCTGATCGGCGCCCAGCACAACGCCTGCCTACGTGCCTCCTGGGACGACACCTACTCGCGCGCCGACCTAGTCCGGGTGCATTTATGGCTGTACTTGGCCGTACTGGCCGCGATAAGCGGCAAGATAGACATTGACTCTGAGCTTGCCCGCTACGAGGAGCTCGTCCAGGAAGTGGCTACGCGGGAGCCGGTGACTCCACCTGCGATAGACGAATAAAACACCTCGAGGTGCCCAGGGTTATCGGTCCGGGTCAACTCATACGCGACTATTAACCACAACAAAAGTTGTTGACAATAGCGGGCGGGGTTCTTATGATGGCGGTCACACCTCACAATCAAGGTGTGTGTTGCCGTTGCGGCACGTCAGCATCGCCTTGAGGGTAAAGAGCTCTTGACAATCTCGTTACAGGGAGATTTGCATTGGTCAAGTGGGTCCAGCTTCTAGTGACGGGCGTCACGGTAGGTAGTATCTATGCCCTCATAGCGCTGGGCTATGTGATGATCTACCGCACGTCTCGCATCGTTAATTTGGCTCAAGGCGCCTTTGTCATGTTTGGCGCCTTCTTCACCTACTCCTTCTTGAGCGAGCTTGGTCTACCCTACTGGCTTAGCGCAATCTTGGGGATTGTGGGCGTGGTGATCGTCGGGGTACTGATGTACCTGATTGTTCTGCGACCCCTTCTTAAGATCTCGCTTGTCTCTATCATCCTCGCCACCATTGCTCTCAGCATCCTGTTTGAAAACCTAGCCCTCCTACGCTGGGGCGGGTACGGAAAATCGCTCCCGGCTTTTACTGGGGACCAAGCGATCTTCATCGGGAAGGTGGCGATCTTCCGGCAGAGCCTTTGGGTTATCGGACTGATGATTGTGGTTCTGATTGGGCTCTACTTGCTTATCAACCTTACTCGCGTGGGAAAGCAAATGACTGCTACCGCTCTTGATCCGGGCGCGGCCAGTCTATCCGGCGTGCCCACCGGGCGCATGGTTCTGTTGGCTTTTGCCATCTCGGCTGCAATTGGGGCCCTGGGCGGTATTGCTATTACCCCCATAACCTCGACCTCGTACCTATCGGGAGGCATCTACGCGCTGAGCGGGTTCGTGGCTGCGATCTTAGGAGGTTGGGGGTCCAGTACGGGCGCTGTGGTGGGAGGACTTGCCTTGGGCATCGTTCAGTCTTTGGCAACGGGCTTTGTTCCCGCAGGTTATCAGGACGCCATTGCGTACGCCATCCTGATCCTGGTCCTTTACTTCCGTCCGAGCGGCCTACTTGGTGTGCCAGTTGCGGAGGGTGAAGAATAATGAGTCGAGTGCGTAATGCCCTGTCCTGGGCACGGAATTACGGAACCATCCTTCGCATACTACTCGTGCTCATCCTCCTGCTGTGGCCGCTAGTGTACGGCAGCAACTACGCTATGCGGGTGATGACGAGCGCGGGACTTTACGCGCTTGTGACCTTGTCTGTGGTGGTGATCCTGGGACAGGCAGGGCAACTCTCGTTTGGTCACGCGGCGTTCTACGGCATAGGTGCGTATGTGGCTGGGCTACTGGCCATGAAACTCTCAGTTCCCACCGCGGCGGCTTTGATCATTGGCGCGCTGGCGGCAGGCTTTGTGGCCCTGATAATTGGTCGACCTGTTCTTAAGTTGCGATATTTCTACCTTGCTCTGGCCACAATCGGGTTAGGGCAAATTTTCCTGGTACTGGTAAACAACTTGCGCACAGTAACCGGGGGCACAACCGGCTTTGCACCTGTGCCCAAACTGAGTCTGTTCGGCTTTGTGTTTGGGACAGCTCTGCGGCAGTACTACCTGGTATGGATCATTGCGTTTGCTGTTCTGATCTTCCTGCATAGGGCGCTGAAAGGTCGAGTAGGGCGGGCTTTTCGTGCTATCGCCACTAGTGAAATTGCCTCTCAGTCTCTCGGTGTGCGCACGTCAAATTGGAAGCTGTTGGCGTTTGTAACTAGCGCAGTGATTTGTGGTTTGGCTGGCGGATTGTATGCCTTTGTTACGACTGCGGTCACTCCTGGTGCCTTCACGTTCACCTCGGCAATCATTCCGATAGTGATGATGCTGATCGGGGGCGGAAACTCGGTGTGGGGAGCCATTATTGGGGCCATAGTCATCACCTGGGTCATTAATGGCTTTTCGGGAGCGCAACAATATGCGGGCGTGGCGTACTCCATCGTCATGATCCTGCTTCTCATATTCTTTCCTGCCGGCCTCGCGCTGCGGCCAGAACAGAGGGCGCATCTCCGTCAGGTCCTGCGGAATTGGGCAGAGCAGTCGCCGCTTGGGCGAAAACGCCAAGGTGCGCCATGCTCTGATGCCTATCCCCACGGCGAGCCCTTCGGTAGTGACCAGCAAGACAAAGTCGACCCCCGGCGAACGCAGGTTGACGAGGGGCTAGAGGATAAGAGCGAGGTTCTTGCTCCAAGTGAAGTCATTCACTCTCCGAAGTACTCGGGCAACGGCCCGCTTCTCGAGATCGAGGGGGTATCAGTTCATTTTGGGGGCCTAAAAGCGGTGGACGAAGTATCTTTGCAGGTCCCCGAAGGGTGCATTGTGGCTCTCATAGGGCCAAACGGGGCTGGGAAGAGCACGTTGTTTAACGCAATTAGCCGTCTCCAAAAGCTCACCGCTGGGACCATCCGGTTCGCCGGCAAAGACATCACCAAGCTGTCTGCTGCCGACGCCGCTCGCCTCGGGATGGCGCGGACGTTTCAGAATCTGCGGATTTACCCCAACATGACCGTGCTTGAGAATGTACTTGTTGGTTGCCATCGTCACGAAAGGTCTGGGCTTTGGGCAGGCGGTTTTGGTTTGCCTCACCAGCGCCGGGAGGAGAAGCGTTCCCGTGAGCAAGCGATGCAGGCGCTTAGGGTGGTGGGTCTAGAGAACGCCGCTTTTCTACCAGCTGCGAGTCTCCCCTATGGGTCCCAGCGACTGGTGGAGATCGCGCGTGCCCTGGCTTCTCAGCCCAGGCTGCTCTTGCTGGACGAGCCTGCGGCAGGTATGAACACGGCAGAACGGGCGGACCTCGTAGAACGGATCAAGCGTATTTGTTCTGCGGGTGTCACGGTCTTCTTGGTGGAGCACGATATTGAGTTGGTTATGGGCCTTTCCGAACAAGTGTTTGTTCTTGATTACGGCCGGTTGATATCACAAGGAAGGCCCGAGGTAGTGCGCAATGATCCAGCTGTAATTGAAGCCTACCTCGGCAGCGAACTCGAGCGTCGACAAGACCTGTGTCCGACACGTGAGCTTGTGTCTGAATCCTGCCCAGAGCCAGAGCCAATGTTAGTGGTGGAGAATCTTGTCACGGCCTATGGCTCCATCAAGGCTCTTCATGGGGTTTCGCTCACAGTGCCCAAGGGCGAAGTGGTTGCCATTCTGGGGGCAAACGGGGCAGGAAAGACAACGCTCATGCATACGATTTCCGGTCTGCTTAAGCCAACTGAAGGATGTGTCGTGTTTGAGGGAGTAAACATCACGGGTATGGCTCCAGAGAAGATCGCTGCCATGGGCATACGTCAGGTCCCGGAAGGTAGGCGTTTGTTCCGCGATCTGTCGGTAGAGGACAATCTGCTGGTGGGTACATCAGGTCGTCGGGACTGGCGGAAGACCTTGGCTGAGGACGTGGCTTTTGTATACGGGCTTTTCCCGGTGCTGGGGCAGCGACGTAAGCAGCCTGCGGGGACCCTGTCCGGAGGCGAGCGTCAGATGCTTGCAATCGGCCGCGCGTTGGTGGGCAGACCGAAGCTTCTCCTTCTTGACGAACCCTCGATGGGGCTCGCACCCATGGTGGTGGAGCACATTTTTGAAGCTCTGGCTGAGCTCAACCGACAGGGGATGACTATCCTCATGGTTGAGCAAAGCGCGGAAATGGCGCTTTCGCTAGCTCACCGCGCAGTTGTTCTGCAGACAGGACGCGTGGTGGCGGCTGGGCTGGCTGAGGAGCTAAAGAAGGATGATCGGGTGCGGAGTGGCTATTTCGGAGTATAAGAGAAGTAAGGGGTCAAGGACCCGCGAAAAAGGAGGGAGGTAAGAGATGAGAAAGCGGCTCTTATTGTTGGGGTTAGTGCTGCTTCTGGTCGGAGCTGCAGCGCTCGCTGCCGCGGGTTGTGGTGAGGAAGAAACCACCACTTCCACAGCCCCGCAAACGACGGCAGCTCCCAGCACGCAGACTACGGCTGCTCCAAGCACAGAGACTACGGCGGCGCCAAGCACGGAGACTACGCAAGCTGGGCCAGCCACCGGTGAGCCGATCAAGGTCGGCCTCATCACCAGCTTGACCGGCCCGAGTGCTGCTCCGGGAGTGTCTGTCAAGCAAGGGGCAGAGCTGCAGGTAGAGTACGTCAACGCCAACGGGGGCATCAATGGCCGTCCGCTTGAGCTAATCGTGAAGGATGATGGCTCCGACGTCACGGGCATGGTGAACAACCTCACCCAGCTCATTCAGGACGTCAAGATCGATTACTTTGTGGGTCCGTTCATCCAGTACGGCCAGGAAGCCGCTCGAGACATGTGCGAGCAGGCTCAAATTCCTATGGTGGGCGCTGGTCCGGTGACCCTAAAGCAGCTTGAGGGTAAGAAGTACACCTGGAGTGTAATGGTCAGCGCTGGTCCGCCGGTTCAGGCCGATGCTTACATCAAGCTTATCAAAGCCCACGGCTTCAAGAACATTCTGGCCTTTGGCGACATTCTCACCATTCACCAGGACACTTTGGACTTGCTGGTTCAGAAGGGTGCAAGCGAGGGCTTTACCCTCACCAAGATGCCCGACACTTTTGGTCTTGACCAGCAAGACTTCCAGCCGCTTCTTAACCGCGTGCTAGAGGAGTACAACAAGGTTAAGCCGGATGCTGTGTTTGCCTCTGTCAACCCGATTGCGGCGCCGCCGATCTACAAAGGCCTGGTAGCCCTAGGGGTGAAAGTGCCAATTATTGGATCCCCCGCTTCGGCTCACCCGGCCATTTTTGCGATGGGGCCGCAAGCTGTTGAGGGAATGTACTTGATTGATTCTGGCGGCCTAGTTAACCCGGCTGGACTACCGGACGATTTCCCGGTGAAGCAGTTGCAGTTGGACTTCTTCGCACGTTACCAGGCTAAGTATGGGCAGCCCCCGGACTTCTTCGCTGCTGTCGGAACCGATTTCATAATTGTCTTGGAGGCCGCTCTTAAGCAGGCTGGGGCGCCTGATGACAAGGAGAAGGTGCGTCAAGCCCTCATCAACCTCAAGGATATTCCTGCCATGGAGGGAATTGTCAGCTTTACGCCTGACAACACCGATCAAGGGATTCACGGCAACATGGTTGAATGGCAGGTCAAGGGAGCCCAGTTCAACTTGGTTCGGATATTGAACTAGAAGCTTAGACCCCAACTCCGAGTCTCGGAGGGCGCGGCTAGGTTTGATGGGCGCAGCAACGGGGGCGGCGGGCGCGAGCGCCTGCTGCCCCCGGTACTTCGGTTGCGAGTTTGGTTGGTTCGGGGAGCGTAGTTCCCGATAAACGGGCTTGCTTGGAGAGTCGCAGGGTGCGTTGCCTGGCATCTTACACAAGAATGAAGATCAATGATGCAAAGAATTGACAATAACGCGCGCGCCACAATATGCGGTGGTAGCCCACTGTATCGTCGTGACACTGGTTTATTTGTCTTCTTTCCTGCCAGTCTCGGTCTGCTGCGGGAGCAGAGGGCGCATATGCGCCAGGTTCTGCAGAATTGGGCAGAGCAGTCGCCGCTTAGACGAAAACGACCACCTCTGCAATGCTCTGATGGTCACCTCCACATCGAGCCCACTGATAGTGAGTACCACGGAAAAGCCGACTCCTGGCAAATGCAGGTTAACACTGGGTTACAGGATCAAAAGGAGCTTCTTGGTCGGCTCCCCCTTGACGAACTCTCCATGGGGCCCGAGCCCATGGTGGTAGAGAGCATTTTTGAAGCTCTGGCTGAGCTCAACCGACAGGGGATGACTATCCTCATGGTTGAGCAAAGCGCGGAAATGGCGCTTTCGCTAGCTCACCGCGCAGTTGTTCTGCAGACAGGACGCGTGGTAGCGGCTGGGCTGGCTGAGGAGCTAAGGAAGGATGATCGCGTGCGAAGCCGCCACTTCGGAGTATAGGAGCGGCTATTTCAGAGTATAAGGGGAGTAAGGGGTCAAGGACCCACTAAAAAAGAGGGAGGCAAAAGATGAGAAAGCGGCTTCTGTTGTTAGGCTTGGTGCTGGTTCTGGTCGGAGCTGCAGCGCTTGTAGCCGCGGGTTGTGGTGAGGAAGAAACCACCACTTCCACAGCCCCGCAAACGACGGCAGCTCCCAGCACAGAAACCACAGCGGCTCCTAGCACAGAAACTACAGCGGCTCCAAGCACGGAAACCACACAGGCTGGGCCAGCCACTGGTGAGCCGATCAAGGTCGGCCTCATCACCAGCTTGACCGGCCCGAGTGCTGCTCCAGGAGTGTCTGTCAAGCAAGGGGCAGAGCTCCAGGTGGAGTACGTCAACGCCAACGGCGGCATCAATGGCCGTCCCCTCGAACTCATCGTGAAGGATGATGGCTCCGACGTCGCGGGCATGGTGAACAACCTCACCCAACTCATTCAGGACGTCAAGATCGATTACTTTGTGGGTCCGTTCATCCAGTACGGCCAGGAAGCTGCCCGAGACATGTGTGAGCAGGCTCAAGTCCCTATGGTGGGTGCCGGCCCGGTGACTCTCGAGCAGCTTAAGGCCAAGAAGCGGTACAACTGGAGTGTTATGGTCAGTGCTGGTCCAATCGTCGCTGCTGACGCCAACATTGTTCTCATCAAGGCCCACGGCTTCAAGAACATTCTGGCCTTTGGCGACATTCTCACCATTCACCAGGACACCTTGGACTTGCTGGTGCAGAAGGGTCCTAGCGAAGGGTTTGCTTGCACCAAGATGCCCGACACTTTTGGTCTTGACCAGCAAGACTTCCAGCCGCTTCTCAACCGCGTGCTAGAGGAGTACAACAAGCTCAAGCCGGATGCTGTTTTTGCCTCTGTCAACCCGATTGCAGCGCCAGCCATACACAAAGGCTTGGTAGCGCTAGGCGTGAAGGTGCCTATTGTCGGATCGGCTGCAGCGGCTCACCCGGCCATTTTTGCAATGGGGCCGGAAGCTGTTGAGGGAATGTATGTTACTGACTCCGGCGGCCTGGTTAACCCGGCTGGACTACCGGACGATTTCCCGGTGAAGCAGTTGCAGTTGGACTTCTTCGAGCGTTACCAGGCTAAGTACGGGCAGGCGCCGGACTTCTTCGCCGCTGTGGGAACCGATTTCATAATCGTGCTGGAAGCTGCTCTCAAGCAGTCTGGGGCGCCGGAGGACAAAGAAAAGGTGCGTCAGGCTCTCATCAACCTAAAGAATGTTCCTGCTATGGAGGGAATTGTCAATTTCGCACCTGACAAGACTGACCACGGCATTGACGGGAACACGGTTGAATGGCAGGTCAAGGGAGCCCAGTTCAACTTCGTGCGGGTATTGAACTAGAAAGCGTAAGCCACTCCGGCTCTCGGAGGGCGCGGCTGGGTTTGATGGGCGCAGCAACGGGGGCGGCGGGCGCGAGCGCCTGCCGCCCCTGCACTTTGTCAGAGGCTTAGGTGATTCGGCGAGCCCTAGTAGCTACCAGAGAGGCTTGTGTGGGTACACTACCCGTTAGCAAGCACGTTACACGACAATAAAGATTACCAATTCAAATACTTGACAAGCTTACCGGCGCAACCTACTCTGTATAGCAAGCTCCTCAAACCGATTGAGGTGGAGAATGGGCGGAGGGATCGAATGAACAACATCATCATAAACAGAGAGCTTTGCAACGGTTGCAAGACTTGTTTTAGAGCCTGCTTCATCGATGTCATTAAGTGGGACGACAAGAACAAGCAGCCAATCATTGCTTATCCGGAGGAATGCGTGCAGTGTCTGTACTGCGAGATCAATTGCCCGGAGCGCGCTCTTAAAGTCGTCCCCTACTACGACACCTACCTGTTCCCGCGCGAGCACCTGATCTAGGGAAGGAGTAAAGGCCATGACAGAACGTCTGCAAGCCGACATAGTGGTCGTAGGGGGCAGCATTGCGGGGCTGGCGACGGCAATCACGGCTAAAGAGCAAGACCCCCAGTTAAGTGTTCTGATCGTAGAGAAGTACACAAGCGGGTACTCGGGCAAGGCTAACCGAGGGGCGGGTATCGTTCTGCTGCTGGGCGAGCACACTCCCGAGGAATTTGCGCAGTTCTACCTCAAGCACATTGGGCTTTACCTCAACAATCAAAAAACGCTGCTCAAGTACGCCAGCATGCTTAACAGCAATGTAGAGGCGATCGATAAATGGTCTGGCAAAGTCGACAAAGACGAAAACGGCAAGTTCCGCACTCTAAAGTGGGGCTCAAAACTGATCGGGCACACTCCAGACGGCAAAGCGATTTTTGATCAGAACGTTCCCTACCCCTGGACTCTAGCGGCTATCGACCTGGACTACATCCGCGAGGTGCGCCGCTATGCTCGCCGCGTCGGGGTCAAATTTGTCGATCGGGTGGGCGTGGTTGATCTGCTCACTCACGATGGGGCAGCTGCTGGAGTAGTGGGGTACAACATCGACACCGGCGAGCAGTATGTGATCGGGGCGCGGGCTGTGGTGCTCGCGTGCGGTAACCAGTGCTGGCGAATCATGCCGATGTGGTCCCCGGCGCGAGGCGAGGGAATAGCGGCGGCCTTTCGGGCGGGAGCTAAGCTGGCCAACTGCGAGTACGGCTCCTTCTATAACTGGACGTCTCTTGACCACTTCGAGTCGCACATGGGCGTGGAATACGCACTCTACAACGACAAGGGTGAGAACGTCGGAATAAAGCACGTCAAAGAAGTGCATCCCGACATCAATGCCGACAGCATTGCCGAATGGTACAAGCAAATGGTGGCGGGTAACGGTCCCATGCACTACCGGGAAGAGGAAAACCCGCTTATGCCCATGCTGACTTCGGTGCTGGGCTCGCAAGCAGTTCACAACCGGCCTTACGCTGATCGCTTCTGGAACTATCTGTTCTTTAACGCTTTCACACGCCAGTCAAGCGACGTGGTGGTGCCCGGTTTGGTAGGTGAGTTCGGCGGTCTGTGGGTAGATGAAAACATGGCCACTCCGATTCCTGGTCTTTTTGCGGCTGGCGACATATGTGTGCTTGGCTCACGGGTTTGGGGAGCTACCGCACAACCGGGACGGCATCGTGGTTCGGGAATCGCCTTTGCTACTTTTTCTGGCAGAGTGGCGGGGCCAAGTGCGGCGGCGTATGCTGCCGAGCAGGGTTACAAGCCTCTCTCTGATGAGCAGATTGCTCAGACTGACGCTCGCTTCACAGCGCCTCTCCGCAGTAAGGGCAAGATGAAACCGCTGGAGATGGTGGCGGAGATCCAAAAGGTGATGCAGCCGGTGGGGAACAGTTTGTACCGTCACGAGGAACGGATGAAAAAAGCCCTGGCCAGAGTTATCGAGCTGCAGGGGATGGTCCCCGAGCTAAAGGCGGAGGACCCGCACCAGTTGTTTGGAGTAAACGAGTGCGTTGCCACCTTGCTTTGCGCAGAAATGTTCTTCAAGGCCTCGCTGGAAAGAAAGGAATCTCTTGGATGGTTCTTGCGCGAGGATTACCCCGAGCCGAGCAAGGAAGGCCTGTACTGGTTGGTAGTAGAGAATAAGAACGGCGAAGTCTCAGTGAGCAAGGAGCGGGTTCCCCTTGAGGAATACCCCTTCCAGCCGGAGACAGCGTGACGGGTAACGGAGGGAAAGCATGACTAGTAATGCTGATAAGAAGCCGCAGCTTAGGCCCCTGCGCCCCGAGGAAGAAGCTCTTCCCTACGCAAAGTATTACTACCGGGAGCCGGCTCCGCCGAATCCGCGTTTGATCGAAATTCTTAACCAGGGTCCCATGGATCCTGCCAAGGCTCTGCCCGTGGAGCGGATAAATGACCTCCTTGACCCTGGTTATCACGAGGTAGAGACCGGCTATTGCATCCTTGACAATGGGGCTGGGTATGTAGCTGTGCACAACGTGTTCCCCGGGTGCACGGTGGAAATGATGCAGTGGTGGTTTGCGTGGCACGCTGCTGGCCCCGGGTTGCGCTACGCCATCTGGTATCCACCTGCACACGTAACAATCGCGGTCAGTGACCGCGACCGGGCCAAGCTTCTTGACCCGAACATACCGCTCGAAAAGAAGTCTCAGAATGTTGACCACTTCGTAGTAGAGGATGTTGGCAACGGAGTGGAAGACATCGTGATCAGCTTCCTAAGCCCGGAAGAAATGGGCTTTGATATGAGCCGGTTCCACAAGCCCAATGTGGCAGCAGTCTTTGGTGCGTGCGGGGTTTCGGAACCGAGGCAAGGTCCGCCGATCAGGGCTGCAGCAATCATGTGCCATTTCTGCAGAGAGATAGAAGGCGGTGTCGAGTTCCGCACGCGCTTTTGGATGGGCTATCGCATCAACAAAGGCAAGCCTATGTGCGTGCTTCCTCGCGGGGTGCGGTTGCCTATAGAGGCGCCTATGGGGCTGGCCTACCACAATGTGATGGAGTATTCCAACCTGGCCTCGATACTGCCAGAACTTTACGCGCAGTTTGGACCCGGCGTCGAATGACCGATCGGGCATGTAGTTTTCGGGTGTGAGCAGCAATAGATAGCAAGAGGGGGGAACAATGGCAGGGGTGACAGACCTGGCGCAGGCTATGAGCGATCTTGATGAGGCTCAAGCCGTTGCTTTGGTAGAGGCAAGGTTAGCAGCCGGCACAGAGCCGCTTGCCGTGCTTCAAGAGCTGCAACTGGGCATGAACCTGGTGGGGCAGCGCTTTGAAAGTGGAGAGTACTACCTGTCTGAACTTATCTACGGAGCAGATATCTTCCAGAAAGCAAGCGCACCTTTGCAGGAGCGGCTGCAAGGAGCAGTCCAGGAAAAACTCGGCACTCTTGTGCTGGGGACAGTGAAGGATGATATCCACGATTTCGGCAAGAACATTGTCGCGACGCTGATGCGGGCAAACGGGATTGAGATCGTTGATTTGGGGGTGGATGTAGACGCGGCTGCTTTCGTACAAGCTATCAGAGATCACAAACCTCAACTGGTGGGCATGAGCTGCCTGCTTACAACGGCGTTCGACTCAATGAAGGACACCATCCAGGCTATCGAGATGGCTGGTCTGAGGAACGACGTAACCATTCTGATCGGCGGTGGCCCAGTAGATGAAAACACCCGTGAGTACGTGGGTGCAGACCGCTACTGTCGGACAGCCCAAGACGGTGTGACGGCAGCCAAGGAAATCTTGGGGGTGAACTGAAATGCAAGCGCAAGGGACATTTTCTCCTCCGCCGCTCTACTTGGAGCGGATGCAGCGGCTTCAGACTGCCATAGCGTGCGGCACTCCAGATCGAGTTCCTATATCCCTGGTGATGGATTCGTTTGCTGCTCACACCATGGGCAAGAAGCTGAGCGAGTTTGTAGCTAGCGTGGACGTGGCTGCTCAGGTCATGCTGGGCACGCTGGAGAAACTTGGTGATGTCGACTCGATCCAGTTTCCTACCTATGCGCCCGATGTATTAGGTCTGCTGTGGCTGGCGCCAGTTAAGGTTCCCGGCCGAGACTTGCCCGAAGACATGCAGTGGCAGTTGGACGAGCAAGTGCGGATGCAACGCGAAGACTACGATCGGATCCTGGAGATGGGCTGGGGGGCCTGGCTTGGGGAGTACATTGGCAAGTACCTTGGCGCGGCCGTAACGGCTGCCCAAGCCTTAGCTGAGGCTGCTCCCCGCTGGATTCCGGAGTACATGAAGCGCGGATATGTGGTCCTTTCTCCCTTGACGGTGGATCACCCGTTTGAACACCTGTGTGGCGCGCGGACGGTCAAGGAGTTCACGCTAGACCTCTATCGTATCCCCGACAAAGTTCAGGCGGTCATGGACCTGATTATGGCCGAGAAGCGCGAGCAGACCAGGCAGACGGTGCGAAGCTTCGGCCCGATGGGGTATTGGGTCGGAAGCTGGCGTACTGCTCCGGAGTTTTTGGCTCCCAAATTGTGGGACCGGTTTGTCTGGCCGTACATGAAGGAGTTGGTCGAGATAGTAGTAGAAGAAGGCGGAACTCCCGTTCTTCATTATGACGCCAACTGGGACCGCGAGATCGAGAGGCTGAAGGAGTTGCCTGCTCGGCGGTGCATCCTGGCTCTTGACAGCAAGACGGATATCTTCCGGGCGAAGAAGATTCTCGCCGGTCACATGTGCATCCTTGGTGACGTTCCGCCTGGCCTGCTTTCCGTCGGCACGGTGGATGAGGTCAAGGCCTATTGTCGCCGTCTTCTCACTGAGGTAGGGCCAGACGGGTACATCATGGCCATGGGCTGTGCTATCCCTGGTGATGCCAAGTTTGAAAACGTAAAGGCAATGGTGGATTCGGTTCACGAAGTCTAAGGCGGTAGTTGAGTGCGGCCCCTCACGATAAGTCAGCTTGAGCGCGAAAGCGGAGTAAGCCGCGGCGTCATCTACTACTACATCAGTGAGGGACTGCTTCCCCCTGCGCAAAAGGCCAGTGCAACGCGGGCGGTCTACGATCAGCGTCATGTGGATTTGCTTCGGGAGATCAGCCAGCTGAAAAAGCAGGGTCTCAGACTGCGGGAAATTCGGGAACGAATCGCGCCCCAAGTTCAGGCTGCAAGCGAGACAGATGTGGATCTGGTCAGTCAGCAGGCCGACCAGATTCGCAGCGCTATCCTGCATGCGGCAGCAATCGAGTTTGCCACTCATGGCTATGAGAAAACCCGGGTAGCTGACATCTGCAAGAAAGTAGGCGTGACTGGCCAGATGCTATACAGCTTCTTCCCCAGCAAGAGGCATCTTTTCATTGCCTGCTACGAGGTTTACTACCAGTGGATGCATGAGCAGATAGTGCCGCATATCGCCGCGAGCAGCGACTCAGCTGCGCGACTCGCATGGCGGAGCTGGGCTTCGTACGGCATCAGGTCTCTTAACCCGGATCTGCAAGCCATGGCGCGTGTCGAGGCTGTGCAGTCTGAAAGCGACCTTCGTCAGTTGGTCCGCCGCGTATATGAAAGCATTCTGAACGATCCCCAGGCGGAACTAGCCGAGGAGCGCAAGCCAGGGCCAACTGCGGACCTGTTCGACGAGGAGCTGGTGTCGTATGCACTTGTGGGCGCTCTTGAAAACATGCAGATGCGGGCTTCGTGGGATGGTAAGTTCACAAAGAAAGATGTCATGCGCAACCTACTCGCCATGTTCTTGGCTATAAGAGCAGCTCTGGCCGGAAAAGTAGACTTAACGGATGAATGGAAGAAGCTTGAACCTCTTGTGGAGGAACTAGCCAAGACAAGTCCTCACCCAGGGCCGAAAGACAGTCGTTGTTCTTCGTGAAAGGTGAACCACCCTCTGTAGCCGCCCTGCTCCAAAGAAAAGACGAAAAGACAGATAAGAAAACCCCCGCCTTGTGGGCGGGGGTTTTTGATTTACGTGTGACTTACGTTTCCGCGCGGCCCTCCGGGGATCACGAAGCCAACAAGCTCGCACTTTCTCAGATAGCGTTGCCCACTTTCCAGCCGGCCTTGGTGGCATCGGGAATGACAGCCGGGCTGTCTGAGTCGCCGATGATGTAAGCCTCAGGCACCTTATCCTTGAGCTTCTCGTAGAGCTCGTGGTTGGGAGCAAAGGGTAGAGCTGGGATGATGGTGTCGGCCTCAAGGAAGCGTTCCTGTCCTTCTTTGGTAATGATCTTGAGACCCTTATCGGTAATCTCCACAAGCTTGACGCCCGTGAGCCGCTCGATGCCTTTGCGGTCAAACCAGTAGAATAGACGAATCTTGCGCTCCGGCACAATCCACTCGCCCAGCTCGTCTCCGGTTTCTACAATAGTCACCTTCCGTCCGCGCTTGATAAGGAACTCGGCTAGCTGACAGCCCTGAATCTGGCCGCCGATGATGACCACTTTCTTTCCCACCGGCATCCAGAACTTGGTGAGATCGCGCAGCATCTTCGGACCAAAGAGCCAAATGAAGAAGCGCAGCGTGTTGTAGAGATCACCGGTCTTGACCACATTCGGCCGCTCGATGCCTTGCACCTTGGGATAAGAAGGCACGCCGCCGGAAGCTACGATGAGAACATCCGGCTTTACCTTCTCTAGTTCAGCCTCGTCAAACTCAGTGTTGAGGCGAACCTTGACGCCAAGCTTCTTGATCTGCGTGCGGAAGAAGTTAAGTAGTAGCCGCAGGTCTTCGATCTCAAAGCCCTTCACCATACCCGCTAAGGCCATGGCGCCGCCAAGGTAGCGGCTTTTCTCGTAAAGGATGACCTCATGGCCGCGCTGGGCGGCAACCCGAGCTGCCTGCATGCCTGCTGGTCCGGCGCCCACAACCACAACCTTCTTTTTCTTCTCGGCAGGCGGGGCGAAGTCGTAGGAGTCGGTGCCAAAGCACGCGTTGATGCGGCAGTAACGAGGCTCGTTGTAGTTCTTGTTGCATGTGCCGCAGTGAGTGCACGGTTGGATGTCCTCAAAACGGCCCTCGCGGACCTTGTTGGCCCAGTTGTGGTCGGCGAAGAAGCGGCGGTTAATGCCGATAAGGTCAGCCTTGCCTTCGCGCAAGATCCGCTCAGCCGAGTCGTGGTCAATTAGACCAACTGTCATGACTGGGATCTTGACCACTTTCTTTATCTCGGCTGCGAGTGGCACCTGGCACAGCTCGCCGTAGCGGCTCCAGTCAAGCTCCTTGGGGAACTCGCTTAGCGGGACGTGTGGTTCGGGGTAGAACAGGTTCTCCGGGTTGTACGACCCCTGGTGCATACCAGTCCAGTGGTAGCGCACGTGCAAGGAGTCGACCCCAGCTGCCTCGTACATCTGGGCGATCTGCTTACCCTCTTCTAGGGTGATGCCCTCGGGTCCTACACCCCACTCCATGGCATTCATAAGAACCTGGACTGGGAAGTCGCTTCCCACACGCTTCTTAATGCCCTTGACCACGTTTAGGATGAACCGCATGCGGTTCTCGAGGCTTTGCGGCCCGTATTCGTCGTCGCGCCGGTTCCACCAGCGGGAGATAAAAGTATGGAAGAGGTGGTCGGCAGCGGCGTTGATCTCAATGCCGTCCCAACCTGCGTTGGCAAGCCGCTCAGCTCCAGACACAAACCGCTCGGTGATCTCCTCGATTTCGTCGATCGTGAGCGCATGGGGTGGTTCAGGCTCGTGTACGTCAAACGGCGACTGGAAGGTTACGGAAGAAGCTGCTACCAGAGGAGCAGCAAGCTTGTAAATGCCGCCCCAGTGGGCCCGGTGGTAAAGCTGAGTGAAGATAGGGCATCCGTACTTGTGGACTTCGGCGGAAAGTTTCTCCAGGTCCTTAATGTACTTGTCGTTGTCAATGCGAAAACGGCGGTCGCCTTCCTCCAGCAGGGGCCACTCCATGGCCGGAGTCTCAGTAATAATCAGACCAGCTCCGCCGCGAGCGACGGCGCCGTAAAAAGCGAGAGCCAGAGGTCCGACTCTGTGCTCGCCTGAATCAAAGAAGTACGTTTGAGCGGCAGTCTTTACAATACGGTTTCTAAGCTGAACTTTGCCTATTTGGAAAGGCGAGAAAAGAAGCTCATATTGAGTACTCACTTTCTAATCTCCCTCTGCGCGTGTTCTATCCCGAAATGTATACGCAAGCAATGGTGCTTAGTATACGGTAACAATACAAAACGCGCCCGAGCGGCCTCTGGGACCAGGAGGCGGCTTGGGCGCAGACAGGGCGACGGGCGCGCCGCGCCGAAGCGCGGCGCGCCCCTTTCATTTACCTCGAGAGAGGTATCTCTCCCAGGTTGACGTCAGTAGTCACTTCAAGCGTCGGCCAGCTGGCGGGGGCGAAACCCTCTTTCTCTATGGTCAGAGAATAGGTTCCCTCGTCTAGATCGTGGAACCAAAAGTCCCCAAAGCCGTCGGTGTAGACCACCCGCTCCTCCCCGGTCTTGGTGTTAACCAGGGTGCATTTGGCCTGCTTTACGATCTCCTTCTCGACCGGATCATACACCAGGCCAGCCACGAACTTCTTGGGCATGTTGAGGTAGTAAACGCGCGGCTTGGTCTTGTCTCCGGGTTCAAGGAGGATGGCCTTGGCTATCTCGGCCGCAAACTCTTCCTCATCGCCAAATCGCATAGCGTCGGTGGGGCACACGTCTACGCAGCGCGGAACTTCCCAGCCGTCGTCAAGCAAGTGAGCGCAGCCCGTGCACTTTTGGGCAATGAGGAGATCATCGTTAAAGTAGATGGCTCCGTAAGGGCACGAAAGCACGCAGCTTCTGCAGCCTGTGCACTTCTCTGGGTCAATGATTACCAAACCATCATCCCGCTTGTAGATGCCGCCATCCACCGGGCACTCAGCAATGCATGGAGCATTGTCGCAGTGCTGGCAGAGCACCGGCACGTAGTGCAGCTTAACTTTGGGGACAGTGCCGCGTACGTAGTCGTTAAGCTTCAGCCAGAACTGACCGGTATCGGGTTGCGGCTTAGCATACGGGGTCCAGTCGTTACCCACGTGCTCGTCCTTGCACGCTATCTGGCACGCGTAGCAGCCGTTACACCGGGCTATGTTGATAACAAACGCCTTCTTGCCCACGATTATTCTTCTCCTTTAATCCAGCTCGTAAACCGCAGTCCGGCTGCCGGGTCGTAATCCCGCTCGAAGGCTTCGGGATACTTCTTGCGCCATTCCTCCATCTCTTCCATGGTCACCTTTTGCACCTCTACCAAGAAGCCGCTGGTGGCCATGCCCCAGCAATTCTTGGATGTGCCATTAGCAGGAGAGATGAGGTTGTTCGCTCCGCCGCGGTCGATGGAGTTGCCCGGCTCGGTGGAGATGAAGTCTGCGCGCGCTCCATGGTCCTGAGAAACAACTCCCGGCATGATGCGTTCCCAAACAATGGCTCCGCCGAGCACGGTACCGCGCTCGTTAAAGATCTTGACGATGTCGCCGTTCTTGATGCCCCGGGCCTCGGCATCCTTGGGATGGATCCACACCGGCTCGTAGAGGTAGCCGTCCCAGCCTCTGACCTTGCAGGTGCGGATTTCCCGCAGCCAGGTAATGTCATCATTCTCGGCATGAGTGCGCCAACGCCCATGGTTGCTTACCATAAGAAGCGGATACTTCTTGGCTCGCTCGCTGGAAAGCCGCTCATCGTGGCTTGGGCCCTTCTCGATCCACTTGGGAATGGGTGGCCTTTCCTCATCATCTGGGAAGTGTTTCGCCAAGCGCTCCGAGTAGAACTCAAGCTTGCCGCTGGGTGTCTTAAGCGGGTAGGCCTCGGGATCCTTGTAGAACTTGTATAGTCCAGCCGGGTAGCGTTCCCAGTTGTCCTCGGTGGGGATGTAGTAGTACTTCTTCTCCTGCAACTCCTCCCACGAAATTAGGTGCGCTACTCCGGACGCTTCGTAGGCCCACTTGATCTTGTCCTGAATGGAAAGGCCGTCGGTGTACTCTTCATACTTGCCGAGCTTCTTGGCTACTTCGCCCACAGCTTCATAGTCGCTCTTTGACTCACCCAAAGGAGCGATGGCCTGCTCCTCAAGAGCGATCCCGTTCATGGGAGCGACGCTGCTTATTTGAGCGAAGTCTTCCTCCTCGAGCTTGGTGTTTATCGGCAAGATGATGTCGGCAAACACCGTATCGTTTTCAAGCCACGGGTGCTGAACCACAATGCACTCAAGCTTGGGACTGCGGAAAGCCTGGACAGACTCCATACTGTTGTTCCAGCAAGTAGTGCGGCAAGGGTTGTCCATCCAAAGCATGTGGATCTCGGTGCCGCCTTCTTCTTTGGGAATGGGATAAGTGTATTTTTTGAACTGGTCGTCTATGTGAGCGTAAAGAGAAGTGCTTCCCCAGGACTCTATCTTGCCTTCGAGCACAGCCTGATGGAACTGAGTCTTGGGAATGATTTGCTTGCCTAGCTTGAGTAGGGCGCGTCCGCTCCATATCTGACCGCGCAGCACGTCCAAGCGCAGCTTTGCGATTCCTACTGGCAGGTCATGCTGGGTGAGACCGTCGGCCATCTTGTTGTAGATATGCTGCCCGGGCTTGCCCAAGCCCTGCATGGCCATCAGGCAGACCTCAAGCCGGGCTGGCTCATGCGAGTAGGGGCCGCGCTGATACGAACCGCCGTAGAAGTGCAGGGTAGAGGTGACCTTCTCTGCCCACTCGCGGGCTAGGGCCTTTATAGTCCACTCGGATACCCCGGTCTTTTCCGCAGCCCAGGCGGGAGTCTTGGGAACTCCATCCTCTTCGCCCATTACGTATGCGCGGAACTTGTCGAAGCCCACAACGTGAGTGTCGACGTATTCCTTGTCGTAAGTGCCCTCGGTGATCCACGTGTAAGCGATGGCTAGGTACAGAGCGGCGTCGGTGTTGGGAAGAATTGGGATCCACTTGTCGGCATGAACCCCAGCGTAGTAATTGAGATCAGGAGCAATAGAGATCTGCTTGATCCCGATGTCGTTCCAGAAATAGCACACAGTGCTCGGGAATTGCCCACCAAAGCCCCAGGGGGTAGTCTCCAAGTCACACCCGATAGCTATCAGCATCTGGGTGTGCTGCGTTATGTCGTAAAGGACGTTGTCCATGTCGGTGCTGTGACCTTGGGCGCCTTCGCCCCACACATGCTCCGCCCCCCAATACCAGCCTTCCCAGCTGTCAGCATTACGCACTGCCTGGGTGTAGCCGCCCATCTTCTCCATAAGTAGCATGTGGCAGGAATGCGGCCCGTGGACAAGCTTGGTCTCGCCGTGTCCGTCGCCGTGGCAGCAGACGGCAAGGGGACCGTAGGTGTCGCAGATGCGCTTAATCTCGTTGGCAATAATCGTGGTGGCTTCGTCCCAGGAAATGCGCTTGTACTTGCTCTTTCCGCGGTTCTGGGTATTGCGGCCGCCCGGACCTACAGATCCAGGCGCGCCATTCGGATCCCAGTCTTCGCGGATGAGCGGATAGAGGATACGGTTGGGAGAGTAAACCCGCTTCTTGTAGGCGATCATGTACGGAGCAAGGTAGCTCTTGAGCTTGGGCTCCAGAACCTTGCCGTCCTTCTCGATTCGCCAAGGCTTGATTTCTTCGCGGGTGTACTTCTCCTCGAGATGTAGCGGCCTTATGCGCAGGATCTTGCCGTTCTTAACGTCGACTACAGCTGGATCGCCGTTTCGCGTAAAAGAACATTGGCCCAGACCCTTTATGACCGCCTTTTCCCCGACTGTTCTTTTCTTTGTACTTGACAATTCAGCCCATCCTCCTTGATGACGTCAGGTTGGTCCGGGTCGTTGGTTGGTCGTGGATCACCAGACGCGGAAGAGTAACACCGGTCCGAGAGGCTACACCGGCGCGGGGCGACCGGCCCAACGCCAGCGGCCAGCGTAACATGTAAGCCGGTTGGCGGTCAATCGCACGTAAGCCGGTTGGCGGTCAATCAGCTGACGGATCAAACAGGTGTAGGTGTCCTTCTGCGCGGCCGAGACTAGCCGGGTATCCTGCCGAGGCCGAGACTAACCGGGTGCTGGCTGTCTCTGCCCGGGTGTTCTCTGCCGGGCATCAGGCAGCAGGATGGCGGCAACAGACCCCACAGCGGCGACCCCGGCAGCAAGAAGGTAGGACGCACCTAGAGAACCGAAGATGTCTTCAAGTACTCCTCCCACGTACGGTCCGGTGGCTTGCCCTGCTCCGATGAAGACACTGACAAAGCCGAGCGAGGCGAAGGCAAGTCGGCTGCCAAAACGGTCACCACAGGCCGCACCGATAAGTCCAGGCACACTGAATACAGCAGAACCGAAGATTAGGGCGGAAATCACCAGCGTAGCCATGGTGGGACGGATGGCAAAAAGCAGCGAAGCAGTCGCCTGTACGCCTAACACAAGGGCCAGTGCAGCTCCGCGGCCCAAACGATCTGAGACTACGCCCCACAACACTCCGCACACGATGCTGGCCAGCCCGGCAAGCAAGAATAGACTACCCGCTGTTGTCGGCTGTACCCCCAGGTCCACTGTCAACCGTTTCTGGAAAAAGGTGTAGTAGATGAGGTACGAGAAACCATACATGAAGTAGATCAGGCCTAGATGCCAGGAATAAGAAGAGCCCAAGACCGCACGAAGATCAGATCTAAGACTCGACCCCACAACCTCTGTCTGTCTATCGCGAGATTTTGAGCTGCTAGTTGTGCTGGCGGTGCCAGCCAACTGGTTTTGGGGCCGATCGCGCCCAAAGATCAGTGTGAGCACTCCCATGAACGTAGCAACCGCGGCAAACAGATACCAGGCCACGCGCCAGCCATTTTGAGAGTAAGCCTGGACCAGGGCAGGGACTGTGGGCCCCGCAACTACAAGACCCAGCCCAGTGCCTGAGGAGGCAAACGCCGAAGCTAATCCACGCTGCTGGGTGGGAAACCAGCTGGAAAGTAGCGCAACCGACGGTGCCATGACCATGCCGTTTCCCAGCCCAGTAACAAACCGGTAAGCGGAAGCTTCGACGAGGCCGTCCACCCATGCAGTGGCGAACAGTCCAACGCCGGTAATAAACATGCCTGCGGTTACAACCTTGCGAGCGCCCAGACGGGCGGCGAGAAACCCTCCGGCCAAGGCCATGATGGCGTAGCCAGCCAGATTCCAAGAAGCCAGAGATCCAGCTTGAGCGCCGCTGAGGTTAAGGGCTCTTTGCATGTCGGGTAGAACAGCACTATAGCCAAAGCGACTAAGCCCAGCAGCTCCAAAGATTCCTAAAAAACCCAAGACCAGAATGACCCAGCGGTAGCCGGGACGACTTGCTAGCTGCAAATACCCTCCCAAAGTAGCGAGTTTTGATTTTTCCGGTAAGCCTAGAAGGCCCACCGCGTGTGCTAAAGTCACCATTCTAACTAACAACGGGTCTTCTCGGCGGAGAAATTAGGCCATATTGTTGCCAGCCAAACGGCGCAGGGGGGAGAAATGGCCCACAGCGGTACGAACAAGGCTCGGGCCGATTCACAGGGCACCCAGACGATTCTTTGCATAAACACTGGGTCCTCTTCCATTAAGTTTCATCTCTACGAAATGGGTTCCCCTGCTTGTGGACCTGGCAAATGTGAACCTGGCGGATGCAAGCCTGGCAAACGTGAACCTGGCGAAGGTAGTCTCTCTTCTAGTGCACTTCGTGCCATCCGTGCGTCAGCTCTTGGCTGCGAAGAACTTCTTGCCAAGGGAGCGGTCGAGGGGGTCGGGCAGGAACACGGCCGCCTGTGGTTTGTTGATGCCCAAGGTCAACCTCTGGCGGACAAGTCGCTCTTTCGGGTGGACCAAGACCAGGCGGTGTGCGAGGCTCTCAGAGTTCTCTCGGCCGGTGGATTGCCTTCCATCGAGGCAGTCGGCCATCGGATAGTTCACGGCGGCCCGAAACGGTTTGCCCCGGAGATAGTGACTGAGGAACTTCTTGCATACCTGCGAGCTCACTCTGCTTGGGCCCCGCTACACATCCCGGCGAGCATCCGGGTAATGGAGACCTTGCGACGTGAGCAACCGGACCTTCCCCAGGTGGCATGCTTCGATACTGCCTTTCACGCTCGCATGCCTGAGGTTGCGCGCCGTCTTCCCTTGCCACGGGAGTTGTACGAACGCGGAGTTTACAAGTACGGATTTCACGGTCTCTCCTACGAATATCTGCTCGGGGCTCTTGGAGAACAGGCGCAGGGAAAGCTGATCATGGCGCATCTGGGTAACGGTGCCAGCATGGTGGCCTGCCGAGATGGGGTGCCGCTTGACACTACCATGGGAATGACACCTCTAGGGGGCATCATGATGGGAACCCGCGCCGGCGATCTTGACCCAGGAGTGCTGATCTACCTGCTGCGCGAGGCTAACCTGAACGCAGAGTCTCTTGAGAAGCTTCTTGCTAAGGACAGTGGCCTTAAAGGGGTGTCTGGCGAGACTTCGGACATGAAGACTCTTCTTGAATTAAGGGCCCAGGGAAATGCCGAAGCCAGCTTGGCAGTGGAGATGTTCGCTTATATTGCTCGCAAGGCGGTGGGTGCTCTGGCGGCTGTGCTTGGTGGACTTGACTGCCTGGTCTTTACGGGAGGAATTGGTGAAAATGCGGCTGCTGTACGAGCATTGTTGTGCGAGGGTTTGGACTATCTAGGAGTCAGACTCGACCCGCGCAAGAATGCTCATGGGGAAACTGTCATAAGCAGTGATGATTCTTCCTGTCTGGTCATGGTCATTCCCACAAACGAGGAAATAGTGATTGCGCGTCACACTTTCGCTCTACTCTTCGGTTCCCGGTCTTCCCTAAAGGAGGGGACGCTATGAACTACAACGCACCCTCAAGGTCTAGCGATACCGAAAAATGTGCTGTCTGTGCGGATCGCCGTCCCCTAAGCGAGGAGCTGCTTGAACGAATGGATCGCTATTGGCGGGCGGCCAACTACTTGTCCGTTGGTCAAATATATCTCAAGGACAACCCTCTTTTGCGTCGTCCCCTGCGCCGTGAAGATGTAAAAACCAGGCTTCTTGGGCACTGGGGCACCTGTCCCGGTCTTAATCTCATCTATGTGCACCTGAATCGCATTATCAAAGAACGCGATCTCAACATCATCTACATTTGTGGCCCTGGGCACGGCGGCCCGGCTATGCTCGCCAATGTTTATCTCGAGGGTACCTACAGCGAGTACTACTCCCATGTTTCTCAAGACGAGAAGGGCATGCAGCGGCTCTTTAAGCAGTTCTCCTTTCCTGGCGGTGTGCCGAGCCACGTGGCGGCAGAAGTGCCCGGCTCAATAAACGAGGGTGGCGAGCTTGGTTACAGCCTTTCCCACGCATATGGCGCGGTCTTTGATAACCCGGACCTCATTGCTGTTTGCGTGATCGGTGACGGCGAGGCCGAGACTGGACCACTGGCCGCCGCGTGGCAGTCAAACAAGTTCTTAAATCCAGCTACGGATGGCGCGGTTCTTCCCATTCTTCACCTAAACGGATACAAGATTGCAAACCCCACCATCTTTGCCCGGATAGATAAGGAGGAGCTTGAAGCTTATCTGTGGGGTTGCGGACACAAGCCTTACTTTGTCGAAGGGGATGAACCCGCCAAAGTGCATCAGCTGCTGGCAGCCACGTTGGATGACGTCTTTGACGAAATTGCCTGCATACAGCGTAGGGCCCGCGAGCAAGGAGATTTGAGACGTCCTCGATGGCCGGCGATTGTCTTGGTTACTCCCAAAGGGTGGACTGGGCCCAAGACGGTCGACGGCGTTCCGGTCGAAGGCACTTTTCGCTCACACCAGGTTCCATTTGCTGACATGACCGACGAGCACCTGGCATTGCTTGAGGGGTGGCTGCGCAGCTACAAGCCTGAGGAGCTTTTCGATGAGAAAGGCGCCCTTCGTCCCGAGCTTGCTTCTCTGGCTCCTGCGGGAAAGCGTCGTATGGGCGACAATCCTCACGCCAATGGCGGGCTGCTACTGCGCGATCTTGAGCTTCCTGATTTTCGCGATTTTGCCGTAGAGGTTCCAAGCCCCGGTGTGGTCGCCGCCGAGGCAACAAGGGTAATGGGAGCTTTTATCGCCGAGGTGATGCGACTAAACGAGCCTATGAGGAATTTCCGTGTATTTAGCCCCGACGAGGCTGAATCAAATCGACTTGGGGCGGTACTGGATGTCACGCCTCGGCGCTGGAACGCGCACATCCTTCCTGGTGATGATCGCCTAGACCCCGACGGCCGAGTTATGGAGATCCTTAGCGAGCACACCATTCAGGGGTGGGTGGAAGGATATCTCCTAACCGGTCGCCATGCGTTGTTTGCTTCTTATGAGGCTTTCATCCACATCGTGGACTCCATGTTTAACCAGTACGCCAAGTGGCTGGACGTTTGTGAGGAAATCCCATGGCGGCGGCCGGTAGCCTCGCTCAACTACCTCCTCACCTCGCATGTATGGCGGCAGGATCATAATGGCTTTTCCCACCAGGACCCGGGCTTTATCGACCACGTGCTTACAAAGAAGGCAAGCGTAACCCGTGTGTACTTGCCACCTGATGCCAACTGTCTGCTTTTTGTTACAGACAAGTGTCTGCGGAGCCGCGGCCTGATAAACGTGATTGTGGCGGGAAAACAACCGCAGCTGCAGTGGCTCAACATGGAGGAGGCCATCAGGCATTGCAGCGCAGGCATCGGCATTTGGGGGTGGGCTAGCAACGATGACGGGGATCCGGATGTGGTCATGGCCTGCGCGGGTGACGTTCCTACCTTGGAGACGCTGGCGGCGGTTGACTTCTTGCGCAAACACCTGCCGGACCTTAAGGTGCGCGTGATCAACGTGGTTGATTTGATGACTCTGCAGCCGCAGAGTGAGCATCCCAACGGACTTACCGACAGGGAGTTCGACAATCTTTTCACGGTGGATAAGCCCATTATCTTTGCGTATCACGGCTATCCGTGGCTCATCCACCGTCTGACCTACCGGCGGACAAACCACGCGAACCTACACGTGCGCGGATATAAAGAGGAGGGTACTACGACCACGCCCTTCGACATGACAGTGAGAAATGAACTTGACCGGTTTAGCTTGGTGCGCGACGTAATAGATCGCGTTCCCGGCTTGGGACAGAAAGCAGCGCACGTGAGGCAGCTGGTACGCGATATTCACGTGGACCACGCCTACTACATCAGAGAGCACGGAGACGACCTGCCCCTCGTCAAAGAATGGACCTGGGGCGCTTACAGCGGCGCGTAGAGTGGGCGCGGAGCCTGGTGGCTTTGAGCCACCAGGCTCCGCGCAGCCAGTTTCCTTCCCACAGACCAGCTCAGCAAGCACTACTTGGCGCCTTCGGGCTGCCAGCGGAACAGACGTAATCCCTCGTCAAGGGCTACTGCCAAGTAGCTTCCAGCGGCGGCTATGGGAGCCGAGAAGTGAGGCGCTACGCTAGTCGTTGCAAGCACCTGTTCGTGAGCTCCGCTGTATCCCCTGGCCACCACTTCGTACTGGCCACCAGGAGAATCAGGCGGGTATCGGTAATAAGCGGCGTAGGTTGGGGCGGCCGTGGGAAAGTCGCCGTTGGGGTCTAGCAGGGTGGGCTGCAACCGCTGTGGATCAGCCCAATGAAGACCGTCTTCCCAGTAAACCAGCACGCCTTCTGCTAGCGAAGGTCTCCACGCGTTTTGGCCAATCTTGCGAGGAGTGAAAGTGGCCAAGTCCATGATGTAGGTGCCAGCCAGACCTTCCTGAGGAGTGGCATTCTCCCAGGCCAGATGAGTGCTTGAAACACTGTAAATCCAGACTGCATCCCCCATGGCAAAGGCTAACGCTGAGCCCACTAACTCCGCCGGGTTACCGGTTGGGTTGCCTTGCTGGTCCACCTGTACGCCGTAGATGGTTTCTTCGAAATACTCCTCCGGGTTTTCGGGCCAACTTTGCTCTTCGGCCCAGGTAACCCACGGCCAGGCCACCTGGGGATAGTAGGCGGCGCCACGGACACCGGTTGCTACTTCCACCTTAGGCCCACTTGGCAAAGAGAAAGCGTATACGTGAGCTTCTTTCCTTTGATAAGTATTTGGGTCGAACTCACCCTCCCACCAAACAACCAGTGAGCCACTCACAGAAACCGACCATACCTCCGTGTAGTCTATTGGCAGCCTCACAATGTCGCCGGATTGCAACAGGTAGGCGTACAGCTCCGGTTTGTCCCCAGACTGTGTACGAACTACAAGGACCTCGTCCGAAATCGCCGCGCTCCACATCTCGCCAGGAAAGTCAGGAATCTCCTGCTCTACCCACTGTCCTGGAGAATCCCCCGGCGGCCCGGCGAATACGGTGGTGGAAGAGGAAGTCGTGCTCGGCGCCTCGGTGGTTGTGACGCGCTCCGTGGTAGAGGTCAAGGGTCGGGTGGTCGCTGTGGAGCTGACAATCACTGTTGTGTCGCTGGCTTGCTCGGTGTCTCTGTCTCTAAGGAGCATCACTACAAGCACGGCCACGCCTGCAAGCACAATCACAACAGCAGCGACGATACTAGCCCACAAGGCGTTACGGTTTGGCCTGCCGCCGCCTGGGTATGGGGAGGGTTGCATCGCAGGCGGGAATTGGGCTGGACCTGGGGGCCCGGGCGGCGTAGGTGACGGCGTAGGCGCGAAGGTAGGCGTGGGCGCAGGTTCAGGCGCCTCGGGCGGCACTGGCGGCTGCGAGGTGCTATCGCGCCACGCGGCGTCTGCGGCCACTGGGGCTCCGCAAACGCTACAGAACCTTGCCTCTTCGGGCAACCGGTTGCCACAGTTGGTGCAGTACATAGCGGACCCCCTCCTTTGTGGCCCCGACTTGTCTTACTAACATGATAGAATGCCGTGCCAGTGAATGTCTTCCTGCTCATAGTCGCTTTATTTGTCATCCTGGCTGGCTGCGAGCTCTTTGTTAACGGGATTGAATGGTTTGGCCGCAAGCTGGAGCTGGGCGAAGGTGCCGTTGGTAGCGTGCTAGCAGCGGTCGGCACGGCTCTTCCCGAGACGATAATCCCTCTCATTGCGATTCTCATATCCGGGGGAGACGCTGGCCACGAGGTGGGCATCGGAGCCATTCTGGGCGCGCCGTTCATGCTGTCAACACTGGCCATTTTTGTGTGCGGCGTTTCGGTGGTTGTCTTCACGTTGACCAAGCGGCGCCAGCTCCAAGTTCGTTATAACCGGAAAATCATGAAGCGGGATCTCTCGTATTTCTTGGTTGCGTATGTCATTGCTGTGGCGGCTGGCATATTTGACATTGGCTTCTTCCGCTACATTCTGGCGGTGGTTCTGCTGGCCAGCTACGGAATCTACGTGTGGCGTACGATGAAATCCGAGGGCGATCTTGAGGGAGAATGCAGAAGCCTTTATTTCCACCGCACGGCGGAGTCCCCCCATCTTGGGCGAGTGATCCTACAGATAGTGGTGGCCCTTGCCGCCATAATCTTTGGCGCGGACCTGTTTGTTGACAAGCTTGCCAATGTGGCGGCTGCGTTGGGAGTTCCGCCTCTGGTAATTTCGCTTCTTATCACGCCGGTGGCTACTGAGCTTCCGGAGAAGTTCAACAGCGTGCTTTGGATGCGAGAGAAGAAAGACACCCTGGCTCTTGGCAACATCACGGGCGCCATGGTCTTTCAAAGCACTTTCCCAGTAGCCGTGGGAATGGTGTTCACTGACTGGCATCTCTGGGGCGAGGGCGACTGGCACGCTGCAGTGGCGGCCGGGGTGGCGTTGCTCTCTGGCCTCATCATGTACCTTCAGCTACGTTTTACCAAGAGAGGGTTCGGCGTGGGCTCTCTTCTTTTCGGTGGAATACTCTACGCCGCTTTCTTTGCTGTGACACTCTGGTCGATCAGCTAGCCGGCTTGGTAACGCAGCGTATTGCTCGGCCCAATCGCGCAGCGCACTGCCCGACCTAATCACGCCGCGTATTCTGCGAGTTAGGCAGGTATTCCTGAAGAAAGCCTGCCCAGCAACCAGCGCTCCAGAGCTTCTGCCACTCCGTCTCGCAAGTTGGAAGAGGTTATAAGGTCCGCTGCTGCCTTGGCAGCGGGGGTGGCGTTACCCATAGCTACACCTAGACCCGCCCACTGCAGCAGATCCGCGTCGCCGTCATCATCTCCGATGGCCATGATCTGCTCAGCCGGTACTTGCATGCGCCTAGCAAGCTGCTGCGCCATAGCTACTTTGGATGCCTCGGGGGAGTAAAACTCAATTATTCCCGGAGCGCTTTCGTAAATATTGGCGCGCTTTTCAAATACGCGTCTCAGCGTGATAGTAGCTGTTGTAGCTTGCTCGTCAGGGAGGTGCCGGAGATCCAGAAAAACCTTGTCAATTGGCTCTCCGCCGCGTAGCACCTCGTCTACGTTACCTACCCCGCTGGGTTCTGAGATTTCATAGTCAAAGAGACTGTCGCGCTCCAGGTTCCGGGGTCGGTCGCTAAACCACTCATCGTCACTTTCTACGTTAGCAACAGCACCCAGGTCGCGGCCAAAAGCGACAATTTCGGCAGCCAGGGCTGGATCTAGAGACACATGTACTAGGCCGGCTGCGGCTTGAACGCTCCACAGCAGAGCTCCGTTGCAGGCGATCAAGGGGGTAAGAAGCCCGAGCTCTTGATGGAAGTGGCGCATTTGCCGCGGAGGCCGAGAGGAGACAAGCACCACGTCCACGCCACTTTCACGCGTGGCAGCGATGGCTTTCTTGGCGCGTTCAGAGATGTGTCTAGGACCCGAGAGCAGCGTGCCATCCAGGTCGATGAAAACCAGGCGCATCACCCGTCCCGTCCCAGCAAGCTGAGCCAGTCCACGCGCCACGTAGGTAAGGTGCTTTCGCATCGCTTGTCTTGCTTTTTGCTCGTCGCCCGAGGCAATGGCCTGACGGATAGCCTCATGCTGCTGGTGAAGGGTCACTGCTCCCCCCGGCTCCTTGTAGTAGGCATTGAGAATGGCAGCCATGTGGTCATGCAACATTTGCACAGGTTCACGAATAACGCGCTCAAAAAGGGGGTTGTGAGTTGCCTGAGCGATAGCTGCATGAAAAGCTACGTCTTGCTCAGGGGTGAGACCTTCCTGGGGTTGACCAAGCAGTACCGAAAGTCGGTGCAGATCCTCGATCGTCGCACGGCGGGCCGCCAACCCGGCTGCTTCGATCTCCACGGCCGACCGGATTTCCATGAGTTCGATGATCCGTTCAGCACCTTCGCCGAGCAACGGGCCCAGCGGCGCAGCAAAGCTGGGCTGAGGCATGGCAGCCACGGTGGTTCCCTGCGCACCTCTCCCTGTGTTGAGAAGTCCCTGGGCTCTTAGTTCGCGCAGCGCTTCCCGCACAGCAGGCCGGCCTACACCCAGCCGGGCAGCTAGTTCTCTCTCGGAGGGAATGCGGTCTCCGGGCTTGTACCTGCCCTCGGCAATGAGCTTTCGCAGCTGGTCAGCAACCTGATCTGCTATGGTTTTGGGAGCTACAGGCTCCAGCTCTGGCCCGTTCATAGGAATGATGGTAGCACCATCAGCCCTTCTATGCAACACTGTATCTGACTGCCGGACGGGGGGTTTGTAGGTTTAGCTGCTCGCGCCGCCTGCCTCGGGGATTTCTGCAACAGTCTTCCTTGCTTTCTTGCGGGCTGCCCACTTGGCCAACCACACGCCTACCTCGTAGAGGACCATGAGAGGTATCAGCATGAGTATCATGCTGACTGGATCTTGGCTCGGTGTGAGCACCATGGCCACGACAGCCATGACGACTATGGCATATCGTCTGGCCTTGCGCATTCTGGCGTGGTCTACGATATCCGCCCAGGCCAAGAGGAGCATGATCAAGGGGAGTTCAAACACAGCTCCGAAGCCCAAGAGGAACATAGCCACAAAATTGATATATCGCTCGGCTTGCAGCAGCTGGTTAAACTGGTCCCCTCCATAGCCCACAAGGAACTTGAGACCCACCGGCAAAACGATGAAATAGCCAAAAACGACCCCAGCGATGAACAGCCCGGTAGTAGAAGCCACGTAGGGAATAACGCTTCGCCTTTCGTTCTCGTACAGTGCAGGCAGAACAAAGGCCCAGAATTGGTAGAGGATAAAAGGCAACGCGATAATCAGGCCTGCGTAGACCGAAACCTTTAGGACTTGGAAGAAAGCCTCTGTGACGCCAAGGGTGGTGAGCTTTTCCACTCCCGTGTTCTTGAGTGGGTGCATCAGCACGGCAAACACGTACTTCTTGGCGACAAAAGCCCCTACCATGCAAACAAGCAGCGCTACAGCACAATACACCAGCCGGCGGCGAAGCTCAGCCAGGTGCTCGGTGATAGGCATTTTCTTGGCCGTATTTGTGCTCAACTGGTGTCCTTGGTAGCGCGTGGAAAGCCACAGTATAGCCCAGGCGCCGGCGCAGTGGCGCCTACCCGTACTGCTTTGTGTGCTCGCAAGGCTCTGCGCCGATCTTTGGACTCTGTGCTTGTGTTTGCACTGTGCACTTGCGGTGCGTGCTGCATCTGCCTTGGGCAGCGCAAAGCAGCTCTCTTTGGCCGCGATAGCTTTTTGTGTTACAAATATTCTACGCCGCTACAGGACGCCAGGTTAGCTGCCCGGCATTAGCGGCATCGGCGGTTTTCGGCGGTGCCAGATTCTCTTACTTAGGAGTCTGTTTGGTCAACGAGACGGTCGATCTGTTCATACAGCTGGGTCTGATGTTCGCCATCGGCGCCCTTATGGCGCTGAGCTTCATCGCCATTTCTCATCTCATCGCTCCGCGTAGCTACAACCCCAACAAGTTTCTTCCTTATGAGTGCGGAGTCTTGCCTAAGAGTGACGCGCGCACTCCTTTTAATGTGCATTACTACTTGGTGGCGGTTCTCTTTGTGCTCTTTGATCTTGAGGCTGTGTTCATCTATCCCTGGGCAATCTCATTGCGGGCTTTGGGCACAGCGGCTGTAGCGGAGATGTTCTTCTTTATTGCTGTTCTTTTGGTCGGATACGTCTACGCGTGGAAAAAGGGCGTGTTTGAATGGGAATAGCGGACTGGAGAAGCCTCTACCGGGGGGTTGAATCTGAGCCTGAAGAGGAGGAGCTCGGGGGCCCGGTGCTTCTGCCCGGCGGCATAGCCTTGCCGGTGCAGATCGAGCGTGTACTGGGGTTTGGCCGCAGTTTCTCGTTTTGGCCTCTCTTGTTCGGTCTGGCCTGTTGCGCCATTGAAATGATGGCTCTAGGTGGGCCCCGGTTTGATATGTCGCGGTTTGGCATGGAGGCCATGCGGGCCTCTCCGCGACAGGCAGACGGCATGATCGTGGCTGGCTGGTGCACTACCAAGATGGCTCCGCGCGTGGTTCGTCTCTATGAGCAGATTCCCGACCCTAAATGGGTGCTCGCTATGGGGTCGTGCGCCATTTCCGGCAACATATGGGACACGTATAACGTGGTCCAGGGCATCGATAGCCTAATTCCAGTAGATGTCTACGTACCCGGTTGCCCGCCGCGGCCCGAAGCACTGTGGCAAGGGCTAGAGATGATTCGCGAGCGCATCAAGAAAAGCCGTCACGCTTATGATGGGTTGCGCCGCATACCGGCGCGCGAAATCCTCGCCCAGGAAATGCTTGAACAGAAAGCTGCGCACGAAATCCGCAAGGAGAAGGGCAGTGGCGGGCTTCATGTCTGACGAACAAAAGGCACGCCAACTTTCTGGACGCCAGCCTTCCGGGCGGGACGTTGCGGACAGGCTAGCCGTGCTGCGGGCTGAGCTTATCTGGATGGACGATTCTGAGCTGCCGCAGTCTCTCGTGCAAGCGGCGATCAGACTGAGGCGTCGCTTTGGTAGACGGCTGCTGGAGGGCCGGGTCTTTCGGGGCGAGCTTACTTACGTGGTTGCTCCGGCCGACTGGTTAAGAGTGCTCTCGTTTTGCCGGGATGCGCGCGAGTTGGCTTTTGACCAGCTTGATTGTCTGCTGGGCGATCACGTGCCCGAACGGGCAGAGGCCCCCTTGCAAGTGGTGGTTCACCTCACCAGTCATATGCACGGCCATCGCCTACGCATAAAGACCTATCTTGCTGAGAACCAGCCCCTGCCTACCATCACCGGTCTGTGGCCCTCTGCTGGCTTTGACGAGCGGGAAGCCTGGGAAATGTACGGCATTGTTTTTGAAGGCCACCCCGACTTGCGCCGTCTTCTTACGCCAGACGACTTTGAAGGGTTTCCCATGCGCAAAGACTTTCCTTTGCAGGGCACCATTGGGGGACGGGTGCGTACGCGCCTAAGCGGGAAGATCTAGGGAGTTGGATGCCCAAATGAGTGAACGCTCAGGCCAAGAACAGCTCAGTCTTCAAAAACGTCCCACGATCGAGGAGCTTAAGGAACGCAAGGCTCGCACTCGGCGCCGGGTTCCCCGGACCGGCGAGATTCTTACTCTTAGCATGGGCCCACAGCATCCTTCCACCCATGGGGTGTACCGAGCTGAGCTTGACCTAGATGGAGAGCTGGTTGTAGCCGTACGGCCGGAGATCGGTAATCTTCACCGTGGCGTGGAAAAGCTGTGCGAGTACCGTACCTACCACCAGATCATTCCTCTTACCGACCGTCTCGATTACATAAGCAGCTTTGCCATGAATCACGCATTTTGCGAGGCGGCAGAGAAGCTTATGGGTGTGGAGGTGCCACCACGCGCCCGGTACATCCGTACTATTGCGCACGAGCTTTCTCGCATCGCTAATCACATTATGTGGCTCGGCGTTCACGTCATGGACCTGGGCACGCAGACCTTCTTTTGCATCTGCTTCCGGGACCGCGAGTATGTACTTGACCTGTTTGAAATGCTTTGCGGAGCTCGGCTCACCCATTCGTATGCGCGTATCGGAGGCGTAGCTAAGGACTTGCCGGACGGTTTTGACTATCGCTGTCGCAAGGTTATCGACTTTATTCCCAAACGGGTGGCAGAGTACGAGCGCATCATCAAGCACAACCGCATTTATCACAAACGCACAAAGAACGTTGGCATTTTCACCGCAGAGGACTGTTACGCCTGGCGGGTAACCGGCCCCACACTAAGAGCTGCTGGGGTCCCTCGCGACTTGCGCAAAGATGAACCCTACGCTGCCTATGATGAGGTGGAATTCGAGGTAGCGGTCGAATACAACGCCGATGTGTACGACCGTTTTCTTGTACGCATGAAAGAAATCCGCGAGTCTTGCAAGATAATTCGCCAGTGTCTCGACAATCTTCCCGACGGACCATTTATCGCACCTGACGCCGGTCATGCGCTGCCTTTGAAGAAAAACGTGCTCCGCGACCCAGCGGCCATGATCCAAGACTTCTATCAGGTGTTCCACGGACCGCAGGTGCCCAAGGGTGAGGTCTACCGGGCCATCGAAGTTCCCAAAGGCGAGATGGGCGTTTACATTCGCTCCGAGGGAGGACCTAAACCGGCTCGAGTGCGGTTCACCACTCCAAGCTTCTATCACGGTCAAGCTGTGCCAGCCTTGGTGGAAGGGGAGATGCTGGCTGACGTGGTTGCCATTTTTGCCAGTGTTGACGTGGTTCTAGGAGACTGCGACCGATGAGCGACGCTGTAGCCCAGCTGATCTTTCTTTTGATCAAGGCTGTTCTCATGTCGCTCATTGTTCTTTTGATCGTAGCGTTCGCTATCTACTTTGAACGCAAGTTTGCCGGTTTCTTCCAGAGTCGCGTGGGGCCGACCTATCTTGGCCCGTGGGGCTCTCTGCAGTCCTTTGGCGACGTGCTTAAGCTGCTTTCCAAAGAAGACGTCATCCCGGCGCAGGCGGACAAGTGGGTCTTTCGTCTGGCTCCGTATATCGCTTTCATGGCTGGATTCATGGTGATGGCGGTGCTCCCGTTTGGCCCCGTGGGTGGCGAACCCAACCTCTTTGGCTACCGCTTTGACTACATCATTGCCAACTTTGACTCCGGACTGGTGCTTTTCCTGGCCTTGGGGGCCCTGGGTGTGTATGGCGTACTTTTGGCCGGATGGTCTTCGAACAGCAACTACTCATTGCTTGGAGGGTTGCGCGCCGGGGCTCAGATGATTTCTTATGAGCTGGCCATGGGCTTTTCGGCAGCCGGGGTGATGATCATGGCTGGTTCAATGAGCCTGGTGGACATTGTCAATGCTCAGGCTGGGAATTTCTGGCACTGGTATTTCATCCCCCAGATCGTGGGCGGGCTGGTGTTCTTTGTGGCTTCTATTGCTGAGCTTAACCGCACTCCTTTTGATCTGCCCGAAGGCGAACAGGAGCTGGTGGCTGGCTACCTCACCGAATACTCAGGAATGCGGTGGGGCCTGTTTATGCTGACGGAATACACAAACATGGTGGTCATTTCGGGGATTATCTCCACCCTTTACCTGGGAGGCTGGCGGGCCCCTCTTGAGGTGCTCGATTTTATTCCCGGTCCTATTTGGCTTTTCATCAAGATCTGCGTCTTGGTGTTTTTGTACATGTGGATCCGTTGGACTATCTTCCGCTACCGCTACAACCAATTAATGAGCATCGGCTGGAAGGTGCTTTTGCCGGTATCGCTGGCTAATCTAGCGGTCACGGCGGTGGTGGTAAGCATCGTTGGATGACGAGGTATCGCGGGATGACCAGGGGTAAGGTCTGGCAAACGGAACAAAGGCTGATATGGGACTAATTGACGTCATAAAGAAAGGAGCCTTTGTAGACATTCTCCGCGGGATGTCCGTGACCGGCACGTACTTTGTGGTAGACAAGGTCACAGTGGAGTACCCCAAGGAGAAGCTGGAGCCGTATCCGCGCTTTCGGGGAGTACATGCTCTACTTACCGATCCAGAAACAGGGGACGTGAAGTGTGTGGCCTGCATGCTTTGCGCCACCATGTGCCCTTCACAGTGCATCAACATTGTGGGCGAACAGACCCCTGACGGTCGCAGTCGTCCAGCCACTTTTGATCTGGATCTTTCCCGGTGTGTGTTTTGCGGCTTCTGCGAAGAAGTTTGTCCCAAAGCAGCGATTGTGATGACCAGGCATTACGAACTTGCCACCTATGACAAGAGCGACTTCTATCTAACGAAAGAACGTCTTGTGGCAAACCAAGTGTATGCGCACAAGGAGGCCATCCCTATCCGCTCTACACCAACAGATGATTCTGCCTTGGCAGGTGCTCGTGTCCCGGCTGAGCAGGCTGGCTCTGCAGGGGCAGTTAGCGGACAGGAGGGAGGGCTTCTGTGACCGAAAAAGTGCTCTTCCTAGTCTTCGCTTTCCTCGCTGTTGCTGGGGCGTTAGGAGCAATCACTCGGCGCAATATTGTGCACGGTCTCCTGTTGCTCGTGTTCACCTTCCTCAACGTGGCTGCCATCTTCCTGGTTACCCAGGCATATTTCTTGGCCGCCATTCAGGTTCTGGTTTATGCCGGCGCGATCATGGTGCTCTTCATCTTTGTGATCACGCTGCTTAATCTGCGGACCTTTCCGCAAGAACGGCAGTTTCATAAGCGGCAATGGGGAGTGGCGCTAGCGCTTTCGGTCTTGGTGCTGGTTGAGTTTGTGGCGGTGCTGGCAAGTACCAACTTTGTTTCTGCTCACCGCGGCTTTACCCCAGCCGCGATCGGTCAAGCCGGGGGTAACAGCCGAGTATTTGGCGAGACCCTTTTCAACAACATGCTTTTGCCGTTTGAGGTGGCCTCTGCCGTTTTGTTGGTGGCCATGGTGGGAGCCATCGTGCTGGTCAAACGCGAGAAGACGGCGGGTGCGGTGACTCGTCATTGGGAGCCGGGGGAAGAGCCTGCCCCGGATGCGCTTGAGGAGGAGGTGTAGCTGGGCCGTGGGAACAAGTCCGGCGGATATGCCCGTTCCGGTGGAGTGGTACCTCTATTTGTCGGCGGTGCTGTTTGTCATTGGCGCTGCAGGCATGCTTCTTAGGCGAAACCTCTTCTTCGTTCTTTTCTCACTGGAGCTTCTGCTCAACGCAGTGAATGTCAACTTGGTGGGTTTTGCTCGGTTTCACGAAGACATGGTGGGCCAGAACTTTGTCATCTTTGTGATGGCCATCGCTGCAGCAGAGGCGGCAGTGGGTCTGGCCATCGCCACCGTTCTTTACCGCAACCGGGAAACTCTGATGGTCGATCTCTTCGACGGGATGAAAGGCTAGGAGGGCAGCGTGGAAAGCTACATCTGGCTGATTCCGCTCCTACCCTTCGTAGCCTTTGTAATCACGTTGCTCTTAGGCAAGTGGTGGATCCGCGAGGCTTCTCATTGGCTTCCCATTCTAGCCATGGCTGGCTCTTTTGGACTTTCTCTGGCTGCGTTTCTTGCGATCCGGGGCGCCGAGGAGCCCGTGACGTTAGAGCTCTGGCGCTGGTTCTCGGTTGGTGGTTTCCAGGTGCCTATCACTCTCCAGATGGACCAGCTGTCGGCTGTCATGTGCTTGGTAGTTTCGGGAGTGGGCCTTCTGATCTTTATCTACTCCGTCGGCTACATGCACGGCGACGGCGGGTACTACCGGTTCTTTGCCTACATGAGCCTGTTTGCTTTCAGCATGCTCACGCTGGTCTTGGCTGGGAATTATCTGCTTTTGTACTTCGGCTGGGAAGCAGTCGGCCTGTGTTCCTACTATCTGATTGGCTTCTTCTACCACAAACCCGAAGCTGCTGCGGCCGGCAAGAAGGCGTTCATAGTGAACCGGGTGGGCGATTTCGGCTTCGGTCTGGGGGTAATGCTGATTTTTGTCACACTTGGCACCCTGGACTACGTCAAGGTATTTGAGCAGGTGCAGGCGGGCGCGGCTAGCGACAGGGCGCTCTTGGGGATTGCTCTTCTTCTGTTTATGGGAGCAATGGGTAAGTCGGCCCAATTTCCGCTTCACGTGTGGTTGCCGGACGCTATGGAGGGTCCTACTCCAGTCTCAGCCCTCATCCATGCTGCCACCATGGTTACGGCCGGCGTGTACATGGTTGCCCGCAGTGCGGTGATCTTCGCCAGCGTACCTGTCACCCTGTTGGTGGTGGGCGCAGTGGGCGCGTTTACGGCCATATTTGCTGCTGTCATCGGCATTTGCCAAAAAGACATAAAGCGGGTACTTGCCTACTCTACTGTCTCGCAGCTTGGCTACATGTTTATGGCCTTAGGGGTGGGAGCGTGGGCGGTGGCCATTTTTCACCTGGTCACGCACGCCTTCTTCAAGGCTCTGCTGTTCTTGGGGGCTGGTTCGGTGATCCACGCCCTCGGTGGAGAGCAAAACATGGACAAAATGGGAGGCCTAAGGCGCCGCATCCCCGCCACTTATTACACTCTTACCGCCGGAGCTTTGGCGCTAGCTGGCATCTTTCCTTTTGCTGGTTTCTGGTCCAAGGATGAGATCCTGGGCTCTGCCTGGCGAGAGGGGCAATATGTATTTTGGGCGGTAGGGCTCGTAGCTGCTTTTGTAACGGCCTTCTACAGCTTCCGCATGATCTTCCGCACTTTCTTCGGGCAATCGCGGATGGACAAAGAGGCCGAGGAGCACGTGCACGAAAGCCCGTGGGTGATGATCGTGCCCCTGGCGGTGCTCGCTGTGGCTTCCTTCCTTGGCGGTTTTCTTGGCATGCCCGGCAAGCTAGGCGTCATCCAGCGGTTTCTGGAACCGGTTTTTGCTCCGGCCAACGAGATTCTAGGCGTTCACGAACACGCGCTTGGTGCAGCCGACTACGCACTCATGGTGCTCTCTGTCGTGGCGGCGGGTCTCGGAATTGTGCTTGCCTGGTACATGTACGTGCGTCGTCCGGATCTGCCTGTGCTCCTGGGACAAAAGCTGCATCCGGCATACAAGATTGTCTACAACAAGTTCTATGTGGACGAGTTTTATGGAGCCACAGTGGTGCGACTGACGGTAGACGGGTCGCGCTGGGTGTGGCGAAACTTCGATGAGAAGGTTATTGACGCCGGCGCACATGGGCTCGCCTGGCTCTGGCGCAAAGGTGGCGAGGTGGTGCGGCCGTTGCAGACTGGCCAGGTGCAGAACTACCTACTTGCCATAGTTATCGGACTATTTGTTGTCGCGGCGGTGGTGGTGCTCAGGTGATTCTTACACTGCTTGTATTTTTACCTTTGGTTGGCGCAGCCGCCATGTTGGTTTTCATGCGCGGCAAGCCAAACGCCTTCAAGTCGGCAGCTTTGATAACAAACGTCTTCGAGCTTGCTGTTGCTGTTGTTGCAGCTGCCCGTTTTGACACGGGCGCGAGCGGCTTTCAGCTCGTGGAAAGGCACAGCTGGATTCCCAGCTGGGGGATCTCTTATCACCTGGGCGTGGATGGGATCTCACTGCTCTTGGTGCTGCTTACGGCCCTGCTAACGGTGGTCGCCATCCTCGGCACCTGGAACTCCATTACGGATCGGCAGCTTGCCTTCTTCGTTAGCCTACTTGTGCTCGAGACGGGCATGATGGGTGTGTTCGTCTCTTTGGATTTGTTCCTGTTTTATGTCTTCTGGGAAGTCCAGCTAATTCCCATGTACTTCATAATCGGCCTGTGGGGCGGGCCCAGGCGGGTGTATGCCGCGATTAAGTTCTTCCTGTACACCTTTGCGGGGTCGGTGCTCATGCTGGTGGCCATCATTGCCATAGTTTGGTGGTACGCCAAGAACGTCGGGTTCGCGACCTTTGACATCCTTCTCCTGCAACAGGCGGGCTTTGGCGGATCGCTCGCTTTGTGGGCTTTTGCAGCCTTTTTCATCGCCTTTGCCATCAAAGTTCCGATGTTCCCGGTTCACACCTGGCTTCCCGATGCTCATACCGAGGCTCCCACTGCAGGGTCGGTGATTCTGGCGGGCGTGCTGCTGAAGATGGGTGTCTACGGCATGATTCGCTTTTGCATTGGGTTTTTCCCGGAGGTGGCGGTCAAGGCTGTTGTACCCGTAATGATCTTGTCCGTGATCGCGGTCATATACGGAGCGGCCATGTCATTGGTGCAGCCGGACATGAAACGCCTAGTGGCCTATTCCTCAGTTAGCCACATGGGTTTTGTCACTGCGGGGCTATTTGCGTTCAATCAGCAGGGCATTGAGGGCTCCGTTCTACAGATGGTAAACCATGGGGTCCTAACCGGGGCCTTGTTCCTGATGGTGGGATTCTTCTATGACCGCACTCACACTCGCATGATTGGCGACTACGGGGGTATGGCGCGGCCCATGCCGGTGGCAGCAGCTTTCTTTAGTCTCTTTGTTCTGGGAAGCCTCGGGTTGCCTGGCCTAAACGGGTTTGTGGGCGAGTTCTTGATTCTGGTTGGGTTGTTCCAGTATGCGAAGGTCTTTGCTGCGCTTGTCGCGGTGGGCATTGTTTTGGGGGCGGCCTATCTGCTCTGGATGTACCAGCGCACGATGTTCCAACAGGCCAATGAGCGGTGGCTTTCGCTTGCGGATTTGAGCGCGCGTGAAATCATAAGCCTTGTGCCTCTGGTTGGTCTTGCTTTGTGGATTGGGCTTTACCCGCACACTTTTCTCAACTTTCTCCATGTCCCAGCGCAGAGTCTGATGGCTCAGGTGGAGCCGTATCTTGCCAGCCAGGGAGGCGGACTTACGAGCTTGTTTAGCTTCCTCGGAGGAGGGTTCTAGATGAGGGCTTCCGATCTAATAGCGGTGGTGCCCGAACTAGTGCTGCTGGCGGCCGCATGTGTCGTGCTGCTTCTCGAGGCGTTTGTGCGCAAGACGTGGGGTCTGGCGCTGGCCGAGAGGAACGAGCAACGGCAGCACGCAAGGCCCAGTGGATCTGCGGTTCAAGGCGGGCTTTCCACCGCCATGCTTGCCGTCACATTGACCGGTCTTCTGGGTGCAGCTGCGGTTTCGGTGGGGTTATGGGGGCAATCCCGGAGCAGTTTTGCCGACATGCTTGTGCTCGACGGGTGGGCTATTTTCTTCAGGGTTCTTTTCTCCGTGGCGGCGTCGCTAGTGGTGCTTACGTCCCCATCCTACCTGGAGGTTCACCGGCGGCACCTGGGTGAGTACTACGCCCTTTTGCTTTTTGCCGTTATCGGCATGAATCTAATGGTGGCGGCACGCGACTTTATTCTCCTTTATGTTTCGGTGGAGCTAATGGCTATCTCAAGCTACTTGCTCGCTGCTTTCTTCCGTTACCGCCTCCGATCCAACGAGGCTTCCCTTAAGTACCTGGTTACCGGCTCGTTGGCTTCTGGCATCCTGCTTTACGGCATCTCCCTGGTGTATGGCCTAACGGCGCGCACCGGTTATAAACTCGTTGGCACGGCACTTATGCCGGACGCTCCCGGCGCGGGTACACAGGGCTCGACCGGCGTGTTGTTTGCTCTTGCTCTAGTGGGCATTGGCCTTGCCTTTAAGGTTTCGGCCGTGCCTTTTCATATGTGGACGCCGGATGTTTATCAAGGCGCTCCCACGCCCATTGCTGCCTTCTTCTCAGTGGGGCCAAAGGCAGCTGCTTTTTCGGCTCTGGTTGTCGTTTTTGTGACTGCTTTTGGCGGTCAATCTGGGGAGTGGGGAGTGTTTTTTGTGGTGCTTTCCATTCTCACCATGCTGGCGGGCAATCTCTACGCCCTTGTCCAGACTAATGTCAAGCGCATGCTCGCCTACTCCTCTATCGCGCACGCCGGGTACCTGCTCATGGGTATGGCGGCCATGGGGATGGGCAAAGATGCAGCTTTGGGGCAGGCTATCCTGGTTTACCTTGCGGCCTATACCTTCATGAACTTAGGGGCTTTTGGGATACTTGCCTATCTAAAGACCTCTTTTACCAAGCCCTTTGACTACTCACTCAGGAGTTTGGCCGGGTTGGGAAGACGCTCGCCCTGGGCGGCGGTACTTCTTTCCCTGTTCTTGATTTCGCTGCTTGGCATCCCTGGCACTGCGGGATTCATTGCCAAGTTTTACGTGTTTGGGGCCGCTGTATGGGCTGATTTGTGGTGGCTAGCAGTTATAGCCGTGGTGCTAAGTGCCGTTTCGGCTTACTACTACCTAAGGGTGATTATCTATATGTTCTTCCGCGAACCCGAGGAGGACTACGTTTTGGCTCAGCCGATTTCAGGGGGGATGGCCGCAGCGCTTTCGGTGAGTGCGCTTGCTACTCTGGTCATAGGGCTCGCCCCCTCTTGGCTGTGGAAGGCTGTCACGAGCGCTTTTGCTTCGCTTGTGAGCTAGATCATGCTATCTGCCAGTTAGACCATGCTTCTTGCCGCTGACTGGGTTGTTCCTGTTAGCCGCCCTCCGGTGGCCAGAGGGGCTGTACATGTAAGAGACGGACAGATTCAAGAGATTGGGTCACTTGCCGACCTACAAGAGCGGTTGCCGGACGAGGCGGTTTGGAATTTCCCCGGCTGTGCGCTCATACCGGGGTTCATAAACGCGCACAGCCATCTCGAGTACTCGTGTTTGTTAGGGTTTTCTCCCCCCACTAACTTTGGTCGTTGGATGCTGAGGCTGCTTCTTGCTCGGCGCAAGCTGGACGATGAAGATTGGCGGGTTTCTGCGCTTTGGGGCGCCTACGAATGCCTCCGCAGCGGCATCACGTTTGTAGCGGATAGTTCATTTGGAGGAGAGGCGGTGGCGCGCGCAGCCCGCGAAACTGGGCTGCGCGCGCGCATTTACCTGGAGCTTTTTGGCCTTGACGACCGGGACCTTGCTAAGACCATGTCGCAGTTTGAAGAGCGGCTGTCCGACCTGGCGAGCCGCTATGGCGATAACGTCGAGTGGGGGATTTCTCCGCACGCTCCGTATACGGTCTCGGCGCGTCTATACCGGGAAGCGGCGCGCCTTGCGCGCCGCGCCTGCCTGCCCCTTGCCACACACGTGGCCGAGTCGCCCGCCGAAGTAGACCTGCTCATGAGAGGAAAAAGTCCCATCTCGTGGGCATACAAGTTAGCTCGGTTGTGGACTGGCGAAACGTGGCGGCCACCGCGAACAACGCCAGTGCAGTATGTAGCAGGCACTGGAGCTCTGGGTCCCGAAACTGTAGTAGCCCACGCGGTGCAACTTAGCGCGCTTGACATCGAAATCTTGGCTTCCCGCGGAGTGGCGGTGGCGCATTGTCCGCGGTCTAACGCCTGGCTTAAGTGCGGAGACGCGCCTGTGGCTGAGTTAAGAAAGGCCGGGGTTCGAGTCGGACTAGGCACGGACAGTCTTGCCTCGAATGAAAATCTGGACATGTTTGCGGAGATGCGGGCCGCGCTCGAAGCGAGCGGGAGGCGCGCGCGCCAGCAGATGCTGGCGCGCGCGCCCACCCTCTCCCACGCTCCGACTGCTATGCCCCCGTCGCCTCTTACCTGCGAAGATGTCTTTCGTCTTGCCACTCTCGGCGGAGCGGAGGCATTGGGTCTCGAGGGCACCCTAGGGAGTCTAGAGCCTGGCAAGCAGGCAGATATTGTTGCCGTGCGGCTTCCAGACGCTGCGGGGGTTGGTGTCAGTGCAGCGCTTCCTGACTTTCCATCTGCTCCAACCTGGCCTGAATCTCCTCCAGCGCGGCCGGAATCTGCTCCAGCCTGGCCCGATCCTGTTAGCGCTCTTGTGGAGCGCGCAACTGCCGCCGATGTCGTCATGACAATGGTTGCAGGGGTTTGCCGCTACCAGAAGGGCGGCCAGAGCTCTGAGGGCGACACCGGTGGCGTGCAAGAGACGGGGAGCGGTTCTTCACTGCACTCCGACCGAGCACTCGAGCAGGGTTTTCCGCCCTTGGAAGTCAAGTCGGCCTGGCAACAAGCGCGCGCTAAACTGGGCCTAGGACGTGCCTAGCTCCACTTGCTTTGCACGGGAACGGTCAAGCGGCAGCTCAGGTTCATCCTGGGCGGCGCCCTAGGCTCATTGTGGGCGGCATCTTAAGCTCACTCCTAAACGGCCCGGTGGCGAAGACCTTGCATATGCGGCATAATCATTGCCGCTGTTTAGAGCGGTATTCTCTTGGCCGAGTCAGGGTGGGCCGGAGGGTTTGAGGCTAAGGAGACTGTCTTGCTACTTGACCGAAAGAAGATCAAAAAGTGGGCTAAGTGGGTCGCGCTGGCTCTGGCCGTGATCTTTGGACTGAGCTTTCTATTCCTGGGTGTTGGTTACGGAGGCGGCGCCGGATTTAACCTGGCCGAGCTCTTCCGGAGAGGAGACAAGACTACCACCACCGAAGCACAGACCGACGAGCAGAAGCTCGAAGCCTACCTGAAGACTCTCGAGGCCAACCCGAAGGACACCACTACCATGCTGGCGGTTGCCACCCTCTATGAGCAAATGTACAAGGAGGGAAAGGGTGACGGCACTGAGTACCTGAGCGAGGCTGCTAAATATCTCGAGAAGGCCATCGATGCGGATCCCAGTCTGAAAGATGTCTATCTTCGCCTGGCGAATCTTTACTTGAGCAAGGATTTGCAGGCCTATGAGCAGGCTGTTAAGGTGCTTAACAAGGCAACCACGGTGGATCCGGACAATCCGCAGGTCTTTCTCAAACTTGGAATTGCTCAGCAGGCACTGGGCAACAAGGAAGCAGCAATTCTTGCCTGGCAAAAGTACCTGCAACTTGAACCTAATGGAGAGATGGCGCCTGTGGTCAAGGAGCAGCTTGCGAAACTCACCGCCACCACCACGACCACCGCGTCCACGACCACTGTAACTACCGCGACCACCACAACCACGACAAGCACTACAACCACAACAAGCACTACCACCAGCTCAACGACCACGACTACTGGCCCGTGAGGCTTACAGAAGCCAAGAGAAAGACCGGGGCCTATTAGTAGAAAGACTCTGGCTCTGATAGAAAGACTGTGGCCTTTGTGTATACTGAAAAGCCAAGGCGGCGGTGCGCGTCAGGCGCAATACCAGTGGTCTAACGAGGGGGTTGGCCTTTGACCCTGTCTTTAAGCACTGAAACGTTGGGTGGCTTTGTGGTAATCGATGTCGGGGGTGATCTAGATGTTTACACGGCCCCCCGGTTGCAGGAAGCACTCGATCAGACAGTGTCCAACGGTGCGCGCGTGATCCTAGATCTTACTGATGTTCATTTCATTGACTCCACGGCGCTAGGCGTGCTTGCTGGGGCGCATGAGAAGTCTAAAGCGGCTAGTGGGGAGCTCCGTCTCGTGGTGGACGATCCCCACGTCCTTAAGATCTTTCGCATTACCGGGTTTGAGGGGATCTTTTCCATCTATGGTAAGGTAGCAGACGCGATTAGCGGCTAGCCTGCCTGTTCTTGCAATACGATCCCCCCGTTGCTTCGAGCCTGCTTCTTAAGACCTAGGCTAACGTTACTTCGCTGTCCGGGGCGTGCTATTGTTCCTCGAAAGTAGTGTTGAACGAACCAGGAGTACGACAAATTGCGGCTGATTGTCACCGAGAAGAACGACGCGGCCAAGAAAATTGCAAGCATCTTAGCTAGCGGTCCGGTAAAGGAAGAATCCCACTACCGGGTGCCCTACTACGTCTTTACCGACTCGCAAGGCGAGAAATCGGCGGCCATCGGTCTGAAGGGACACGTGTTGGAAGTGGACTTTCCGCCCGAGTACGCAGAGTGGCGGAAGGTCGAGCCGCGTTCGCTGATTGACGCTCCCCTTGTCAAGGTGGAGACGGCTAAAGCTGTCATCAGGGCGCTTAAGAAACTGGCTGCGGAGGCAACCTCGTTGGTCATTGCCACCGACTATGACCGGGAAGGGGAATTGATCGGTCTTGAAGCGCTTAACCTAGCGGCAGAAGAAAATCCCCGCCTGGTTCGTACTGTACGCAGAGCGCGTTTCTCGGCCCTTACTTCTGGCGAGATAACCAAAGCCTTTGCTAACCTTGATCACCTTTCGGAGCCGCTCGCACATGCCGGGGAGGCTCGTCAGGACATCGACCTTATCTGGGGAGCTACGCTCACGAGGTTTGTATCGCTTGCCACTTCGCGCTTGGGCAACCAGTTTCTAAGCGTGGGCCGAGTACAAAGTCCAACGCTTGCTCTTATCGTGGCGCGAGAAAAAGAGCGGCGAGCCTTTGTCCCTGAGCCCTACTGGGTGGTCAAAGTGGACTTGGCCACCGACGGCCAACGTTTTAGCGCTGTGCATCGTGATGAGCGGTTTACCGACGAAGCCAAGGCCAAAGCTGTCTTCGAGAAGCTTGCTAGCCCGGCTCGTGTCACTGTAGTTAAACAGACGGCGCGGAAAGTTCCCAAGCCAGCGCCCTTTAACACCACCAGTTTCACTAGCGCCGCCACTTCGCTAGGGTTCAGCGCAGCTGCGGCCATGCGTATTGCCGAAGATCTATACATTGCCGGCTACATAAGCTACCCGCGGACGGACAATACAGTGTATCCATCTTCGCTTGACCTGCGGGCGGCGCTCGAAGTGCTTGCTCAGGGCGAATTCTCAAGGGAGGCGGCGGAACTTTTGGCCAAGCCGGCTCTTCATCCTAGCCGAGGTGACAAGCGTACGACCGACCACCCGCCGATTTATCCTACGGGAAATCCTAAGCCGGGCGAGCTGGGGGAACGCGAATGGCGCATTTATGAGTTAGTGGTGCGCCGGTTCCTGGCCACGCTGGCTGACGAAGCGGTGATGGAATCCAATCGGGTCGACTTGTTGATCAGTGGGGAGCCTTTTGTAGCTCGGGGTAGCCGGGTAATTACCGCCGGTTGGCTTGACTACTACCCCTACGGTCGGCAAAAGGAGGCCGAGCTTCCGCTTCTTAAGGAGAATGACTTGCTGGACCTGGTAGATAAGCAGCTTGAAGCCCGTGAAACACAACCCCCGCCGCGCTACGGCCAAGGAACGCTGATTGAGTTAATGGAAAAGCACAACCTGGGGACCAAGGCCACGCGGCATACGATAATCCAGAATCTTTACGATCGTGGCTATGTGCGGGGGAATCCTATCGAACCCACCGAGATGGGAATAAAGCTGGCCGAGGCTCTCCAAGAGTACGCTCCGCGCATAGCATCTCCGGACATGACGGCGGAGCTTGAGCGGGACATGGACCTGATCTCTGTACGGAATTTAAGCAAAGATGAAGTGGTAAGGATCTCTCGGGAGCTGCTTCGCCAGGCCTATGACTCTTTGGAGCAAAACCGAGACAAGATAGCGGCCAAGATCTATGAGGGAATAAGTGGGGACCGCATCCTAGGCTTGTGTCCCAAGTGCGGGACTAACCGCCTGCGGATCATTCGGTCCAAGACCAGCAAGAAGCGTTTTGTGGGGTGCGAAGGTTATCCGGATTGCGATCAAACCTATCCGCTTCCTCAGCGGGGAGAAATTGTTCCCACCGACGACACCTGTCCTGAGTGCGGGAGCCCCAAAGTCAAGGTGCTTAGCGGGCGGCGGCCGTGGGTGCTATGTCTTGATCCAGAATGCCCGACCAAGCTTGAGTATCGCAGCAAGCGCACAAGACGATCGATGGCCGCCGTGTCTGGGGAGGGCGCCGGAGAGGAAGCAACATGAACGACGACAGCGCCAAATCCGGAAACGAACAGTACAAGAACTTGTTGGTGGGGGAGAGAGGAATGGCTGCCTCGTCCGATTGGCCGCCGGAACCGCCAGAAGATCCGTCTCTAGATGATTCGGTGGCGGCAGGGCTGGGCAGCGGGCTGCGCGGGGTATTCATAACTTTTGAAGGTCTTGACGCGTGTGGGAAGTCAACGCAGATGCACATGCTAGCACAAGCGCTGCGTGAGCGGGGTTACGTGGTAACCGAAACTCGTGAGCCGGGAGGCACGCCGCTGGGAGAAGCTATCCGCGAAGTACTTCTTGACCCGCGTTATCGTGGCATGACTCCACGAGCCGAGGCCTTGCTCTATGCCGCCGCCCGCGCCCAGTTGGTGAAAGAGGTGATCAGGCCTGCCTTGGAAGATGGCCAAGTGGTGTTATGCGATCGTTACCTGGATTCATCTCTTGCCTACCAGGGCTACGGGCGAGGTCTTGGACCTGATGACATCATTACCCTAAACGTCTGGGCTACAGAGTGTCTTTTCCCGGATTTGACGTTGTTTCTTGATCTCAACGATTCTGCTCGGGCCAAGCGACTGGGGACAACTCTGGATCGTCTGGAAGGAGAAGATCAAGATTTTCACCGCCGAGTGGCTGAGGGCTACAAGCAGCTTCTTCGCGACCACCCCCATCGCATCCGTCGGGTTGATGCCCGGGGCACACCAGACCAGGTCCAGGAACGGGTGCGCGCAGTGGTAGAGGAAGAGCTTGGCCTTTTTAGCCACTAGGGGGCACGTGTTTGGCTACTGGGCAAGCAGCGGTCATGGCAGATTTGTTTGCGGCAATAGTGGGTCAAGACAGAGCCAAGGCAGTGCTAGCCCGGGCTCTCGAAGAGGGCGAGTCGCATGCATATCTTTTCTACGGCCCCGAGGGGGTAGGAAAAACCACTACAGCTCGGGCGTTTGCAGCGGGGCTAATCTGTGCCGACCGGGGGTGTGGAACTTGCAACACCTGCCGGCGGGTGCTACACGAACTCGCGCATCCGGATCTGTTCGAGCTGGTTCCAGAGGGAAATGATATCCGCATCGAGCAGATCAGGGAGATCTTGAGAGATGCGGCCAGACGTCCCTTTGAAATCCAGTCTCGCGCCAAGGTCTACTTAATACACGAAGCCGACGCCATAACCCTTGAAGCGGCAAACGCCTTACTTCGCACATTGGAGGAACCGCCCTCCCATGTCCGATTTATCTTGATCAGCGAGCGGCCGGAGAAGATTCTTCCCACCATTTCTTCCCGTTGTCAGCACATTGCTTTCTCGCGTCTCTTGGAGTCTCGAATAGCTGCTGCTCTCAAGGAACGACTTGGGCTTTCTGACCGTCAGGCTTTGCACTGGGCGCGGGTGGCAGGGGGTGAGTATGCCTACGCAGTTGAGCTAGCTACCACGGAGAGCGCGAGGCAGCAAAGGTGGCGGCTACTCGATCTGGCGCGGGACCTACCAGACTTTAGTTTCGCCGATACGGAGTCTGCGCTGGACGAGGTTATGGGGGTAGTAGAAAGCCGGGCGGAGGCTCGGGCGGCAGAACTGCAGAGAGCCAAGGAACAGGCGGTTGAGTGGGCGGTAACTGGCCGCGAAAAAGCAAGGGAAGAGAAGCGCTTCGACGACCTCGTCAAGCGACAAAAGCGGAGGCTGATCACTCAAGGGCTGAGGATCGTCATTCAGACGTTTTCTGGTTGGTACCGTGACCTGGCTTTGGTTGCTGTGGGTGCTGAGCACGCGGCAGCGAACCAGGACCGGTTGGACGAACTGCAGCTGTTTGCTTTTCCAGAGAGCATTCCGGCGTATGTGCAAGCGGTAGAGGTAGCTAGAAAAGCGCAGCAGAGGCTTCGTTATAATGTCGATGCCCGTTGTGCTATTGGAGACATGTTCTATTCCATCAAGGAGGCCCTTACCCTGTGGCCCAAGTAGTGGGAGTAGTCTTCCGCGGTGGGACCAAGATCTACCACTTTGATCCTGCAGGACTTGAACTAGCGCGAGGCGACCGCGTAGTCGTGCAGACTGTCAATGGTCCTGAGATCGGCCAAGTGGTTGAACCGCCGCATGAGGTTGATGAGTCCGAACTTCCTGCACCGCTTAAGAAGGTGGTCAGGCTTGCGACCGGCGAAGACCTGGAAGCGGTGAACAAGTCAGAAGCCTTGCGTAAGCAGGCGCTCGAGACTTGTCGGCGCTTGATTGAAGAGCACGGTCTGGACATGAAGCTGGTTGATGCCGAGATTGCCTTTGGCGGCGAGAAGATCACCTTCAGTTTTGTAGCTGAGGAACGAGTGGACTTCCGGGCTCTTGTCGCCGATTTGGCCAAGACGCTCAAGATGCGTGTGGAGCTTCGGCAGATAGGCGCAAGGGAAGAAGCTCGTCTGGTGGGTGGGCTTGGCCCATGTGGACGGACCGTTTGTTGCGTTCTTTTTCAATTGGACGACGAGCCGGTCTCCATTCGCATGGCCAAAGAGCAGAACCTTCCTCTCAATCCGACCAAGATTTCCGGCCTATGCGGGCGGCTGATGTGCTGTCTTAAATTTGAGCAGGACCAGTACGTGGAATTCCGTAAGCAGGCGCCAGCTAAAGGTACCCGGGTGGTTACGCCCCGCGGCGAAGGCGTCGTAGCCGGCTACAACTTTACAAAGGAATCCATCATTGTTCGGCTGGAGGACGGCACATTAACCAACGTGAGGCTGGCAAGCTGTGAGTGGGCCGAGGATGGCAAGCTTGTGGTAGTGCCTGAGGTGGCGGAGCCCGTGCCGGTGCCTTGGCTGGAAACTGAGGTAACTGGCGAGACCCTTGAGCCCGAGGAAGAGGTTGCGGAAGAGGGCGCGGAGACTTTGCCTGTGCTCGAAGCAGAGGTGGTGCTGGGGGCCGATGGCGAGCCAGTGGAAGTAATCGTGGCCGAGGGATCGCGTAAGAGTAGCAGCGGCCGCAGGCGGCGACGCAAGCGCAAGACACAGGCAAAAACGCAGGAAAAGGCGGATGGTCAAGGTTCAGCCGGGGCTGCAGATATAACGGGGGAAACACGCACTCCACAGCGCGGTTCGCGGCGCGGCCGCCGGGGACGCAAACCTGCCAGTGGCTCCACGTCGGAAGCCGGCCGCGCCACCCGGAGAGAAAAGGGAACTGGCCGGGACAAGAAGGGCTCTGGGGCTCAGCAACGCTCCAACCAAACCGGGACCAGCACCGAAGGCAACGGCAATCGCCAAGCCTCTGTTCAGAGGACCCGAAGATCTAGACGGTCTCGCAAACAGCGTTCGGGTCGCAGCGGCTCTCCTGGTGAAAGTGGCGGCGAGGGCTAACTCTTGCTCCAGGGACGGAAGTTGTCATAAAGGCGGGCAGCTTTTAAACTTGTTGCGCTGCATCTTCGGGCAGCGGTGCCGGCGTAGCTCAGTTGGCAGAGCGGCTCACTCGTAATGAGCAGGTCCAGGGTTCGATTCCCTGCGTCGGCTTTGGGCACAGAATGACGACCCTGACGACCGGGCAACCTGCTGGTTCCGCCTCTTTGTAATCTGTCCTAACATCGGCCAGAGACTTTCCCTGGTGTTGGAAGCCGTGTGCGTCATCCGAGCTCGCTTCCGTCCTATTTGTGGCCTTTCTTGGAAACCTTACTAGCTCCCCAACCAGCCTCCTAGGGCAAGCAGAGCGAAGCCGCCGATCATCCAGACCGAACCCGGGTATAGACCACGCAAGATGGCTCTAGAGTTTGCCCGCCGCGCCTTGCGGACAACCTCTTTGGCTTGGTGGCGCCGCTGCCGTATTAACTCTGCGTTCTTAACGACAGTCGGGTCTCTTAGGGTCTTTAGAATTTTTGAAACGATGCGGAAGCCTCCGTAGAGGATAGCGACTACTGCCGCCAAGATCGCCACCATGCCAAAACTGGTTCTTATGGCGCGGCTGGTTTCTCCCTCCTCCACCAGCGGGCGCACCGTCTCACTCCACATAGACCACACTAGTGCACCTGCGAACGCTATCAACACTATCCAAGCTGGCAAGGCTCTACGGGAGAAGCGTCTGCCGCGCGGCTGGGCTAGCAAATAGAAGGCGGCAATTACGCACAGTGTGCCTCCCACCCCGGCTGTGAAGTCATACCACTCATAGGCCATGATGCCCTCCGACAGAAACTCCTGTGGGCGACTAGCATGTTTATCCCCTGCAAGGCAAGGAGCAGCCCTGGCAAGGCTTGGGTAGCTAGCAGACGATGCATTCGCTGCCCTCGACGTGTTCCCTCCGTGTTATTACTGTACGATAGCTCAACCGCTGTGCTAGCGGGAGGCAGGGCTGCCTTTCCGCGGCCGAACCATTCGAGGTTGGCTCTTCGTCCCGGTGATGTCTTGATGCCTACCTCAGGACGCAGGCCGCATCACTGAAAAACGCTGCTCGGAGTGGCTCGCTGTAACCTGCTTTACCGCACTTGCTCCGGTGCTGACTTCGCACCACCCGCGCTCTTTTCTATCCGCCGTTGTATCGGGTGTTAACAAGAGAAACCAAAGTCGCGCTCAGTGTGCGTAGCAAGTTTTTGTGAGCCATTTGTTAACCCTATTGACATTCTCAGCCTCGACGGTTAGGTTTTAGCACAAGGCTTTTGCTGCATAGGCATTGCGGACCGCAGACCAGGCGAGCATGAGCCGGGACCAGTAAGGCATTTGAGGGCGCGAGGTCTCGATCATGAAGGGTTTGGTTGTTTATTACTCTGCCACTGGCAGCACCAGGAAGGTTGCCCGGGCTATTTGCCGCGGTATGCAGCAAGTAATCGATGCGGATGTGGCCTCCGTGGCAGAGATCTCTCCCGAGGAAGTAGCCAACTATGACCTCATCGGGATAGGCTCTCCTATTTGGTTTTTCCGCGAGACCGCCAATGTCCGGTTGTTCATGTATCAGCTTCCGTCTTTGGCCGGAAAGTTGGGGTTTGTCTTTTGCACGCATGGGACTGCTCCTCTGGGGATCTTCCATTCCATGGTGCCGCTATTGCGGCGTAAGGGGCTCACGATTATCGGCTGGAGAGACTGGTACGGATCGGTGTACCAGGTTTTGCATGCCCCCAAACCCTACTTCACTGATGGGCACCCTGATGCGACTGACCTAGCCGAGGCCGAGGCTTTTGGCCGGGCTATGGCAGAGCGCGCTGTGAACATTGCGGCCGGGCAAACTGACCTAATACCAGAGCTTCCTTCCGGCCCCGACTGTGAGCTAACGTTCCAGCCGCATCCCATCGGCGAACCGTTTCCGGGCGCAAATCCTAAACGAAGAGTAGATCTGGAAACGTGCAAGTACCCGGACTGCACTCTTTGCGAGGATATCTGCCCTACACATTGCATCCAGCTCATGGATGATCCCCCTAGCTTTGGACCAGAATGCTATAACTGCTCGCTCTGCAACCGTCTGTGCCCCACCGGCGCGATCAAACTGGAGGGAGAGGCCGCCAAGCGCATGCAGCCAGAAAAGCGGATCAACATGGAGAAGTGCCGCTACCCTGACTGCAAGCTGTGCGTCACCTACTGTCCCATGAACTGCATTGATTTCTCCCAGAACCCTCCCACGTTTACTCATGCCTGCGAGGGCGACGATTTGTGCTGGGTGATTTGTCCACAGGGCGCAATTGAGATCACAAATCTCGATGTTACTCACGCGAAGATGTGGGAAGGATTCCAGGAAGCTCGGGTTGATCCCCAAAACCATCCTTTCCTTGAGATGCTTCGCGAAGCGGAAGCTAAGGGCAAATTCCGGCGACTTGTTCCGCTGGAAGAAATTGGCTGGGACAACCCGGTGTTTAAGATTCAAAGAACTCCGCGTTTTGACATACACGAGCTATTGGAGGAGTGAGTAGGAAAGGGGAGAGCATTTTCCAGGTCTGGGCGAAAGGAACCCCAGAGGTGAGTTGAGGTTCCGTAGTTGGGGGCGTCGAATCAGGAGGTGTCGCAGCATGAGAGTTACAAGGGATAGAGCGCAATGGGGGTTTGTGGTGCTTCTTGCGCTCAGCGTTATCGGATTAATGCTGTTCGTAGCAGCGTGCGGTGAAAAGGAAACTACCACGACCGGTGGAGCGACAACCGCAAGCTCGGCTTCTACTTCTACGAGTGCTCCGTCTACTGAGACTACCGGGGCTGGATCTACTGAGACCACAGGGGCTGCGGCGGGTGACATAGAGGAAGTCGCTGTTGCGGTTTCTCTTGAACCTCAGTCCTTGGATCCGACTAGCAGTAAGTTCAACCCCATGAATTACCCTGTGCTGGCTAACATCTTTGACGCGCTTGTCAGCGTAAACAACACCGGCCAGCCTGACATGGGGAAAGGTGTGGCGGAATCTTGGACCATCTCACCAGATGGCCTAACCATCGAATTCAAGCTCAAAGAAGGGATCAAGTTCCATAGCGGCGATCCCCTGACCGCTGCCGATGTGGTCTTTAGCCATGAGCGCGCTGTGGCCAACAACCCTGAGTACGGAGGACTGTTTGCGCAAGGCTTTGACCATGTCGAGGCGGTGGACGACAGGACCGTCAAGTTTGTTTTCACCAAGCCGAACGTACTTTTCATGTATTCGGCTGCTCCCCATCTCTATCTGGTGTCCAAGGCGTACTACGATCGAGTGGGTGAGCAGGAGTTTGTCGCCAAGCCGGTTGGCACAGGCCCTTATAAGTTTGTGGAATGGAAAACGGGCGAATACTTAGATCTTGTTCGCTTCGACGAATATTGGGGCCAGAAACCGGCAGTGGTCAAGGGGCATATGGTTTTCGTTCCTGACCCCATGACTCGGGTGCAGATGCTGCAAGCTGGCGAAGTCAACCTCGTTGACACTACGCCTTGGGATCAGGTCAACATGTTAAAAGAGAAGGGCTTTAACGTGGCCATTCTCGATTCTGCTCCGTCCATCTCGGTGCAGTTCCATACGAAGAATCCCAAGGCGCCGTGGGGCGATGTCCGCGTGCGTAAAGCCATTGCTCTAGCCATCGACAAGGAATCCATACAGAAAGATCTGTTCCACGGCGTTCCTGGCTTAAACGCCTGGCCTGCAGACTGGGAAGTGGGTTACAACCCAGAGCTGCAGCCATACCCGTTTGATCTAGAGCAGGCCAAGAAGCTGATGGCCGAAGCCGGCTATGCCAACGGCTTTAAGATGCCCCTCTACTACCCGATGATGGGCGCCGAGATGCAGCAAGCTGCCGAGGCGGTTTCACTATACCTGCAAGCGCTAAAGATCACCTGTGACGTCCAGGCTCTGGAAATGGGCAAGATGATGGAGTCCATGCGTACCTGGGCCATGGATCCCAACGCGCAAGTAGTGATAATTATGGGTCCGCTGATGAGAGGGTCGCCGGATCCGATCATCGGTCTCCAGCGGCAGTTCTATGGCAAGAACCCCATGGGCATGTACGAGAACCCGCAGGTCGATGCTGACATCGAGCAGGCGCTTGTCACCTACGACAACACCAAGCGTGGTCAGCTGATTGCTGATGCCTTCAAGCGGATCTACGAAGACGTGGCGGTAGCGCCAATTGTGGCTGGCGTAGTGGCTTATGCCACAAGTCCCGATCTGGTGTTCACCCCAGCAGCCTGTGATCCGGCGGTGCTTTACCTCAAGAACATTGCCCGGAAGTAAAGCTTGCGACAGAGGGGCCCCGCGCTGGTATGGCGGACTTGTGGGAAGGTGAAGTCAGGGGGCGCGGCCGGGGCCGGAAGCGGCCCGGCCGCGCCCCCTCACTTTGTGGGTCCTGCCAACAAGACGTGCATGTTCCGGGTGGTAAGGCGAGCAGGGAGCGTGCGTCTAGGGAGTTGCGAGTCATATGGCGGTAAGAGGGGTGTATACGGAAGCCGAGCGGCGCATGCTCGCTGAAGAGGCTAAGCGGTTTACGCAGATTGAAGGCTGGCATCAGCCTAAGCGGCCGATCGTTGCAACTGAGGAAGTTCTTAGGCGAGTGGGTCTGGGGGTAGATCCCTGGAACCCGCTCTGGCACGACGAGACTTATGCCCAAAGGACGCGGTGGGGCCGACTGCAGGCATTCCCCACTTTCCTAGGCTTCTTTGGTGAGACAGGAATCATGTCTCTTAGGGCTCCCGCAGAATGCGGGGAGCAATACATGATCTGGATGGGCGAAGACTACGAGTTCGACCGGCCTGTATTGGCCGGAGACGCTATTAGGGTGTACCAGCATCGCCCCCAACTTTTGGACGTCACCCCGCTAGATGGCCAAGGTCCGCGCACTTACGGACTAGTTGAGGGCGACCTAGAATATTTCGACCACGAAGGGCGCCGTCTGGGTCGACTGCGGAACTACGTGCAACGTACCTTCCGCTTTGAGCGACCAACGATTCACCCGATGCCCGAATACACCTACACGAAGGAGGAGCTTCTCTACCTGGGCGAGTTGATGAAGGGCGAGAGAATTCGGGGTGCTGACACCCTTTACTGGGAAGACGTCGAGGTCGGTAGTCTACTGACTCCAATCGTAACTGGCCCCACTAGCATGGCTACCAATTCGTTACCGGCAGCCATTGTTCCAGATCCGGGCGATTTCTTTGCCCACGCTCGCCAATTCTTCCTGGCCTCTCTTGGTGATCCCTTGGGCCCTGAGTTCATTCCGGATCCCACTGATCCAACGGGCAGTCATTACCGAGTGCGGGGTGGGCCTATGGGGCGGCACTACTCAGACTTGGCTGCTCAGGCTGAGGGCGAGCCATGCGCTTGGCTGTTTGGAGTGGTTTCGCGATTTTCACTGTTGCGGGTTCTGACCAACTGGATGGGGGATGACGGCGTGGTTCGCCGCTTCTGCTGGCGCCACATGACTCGTACACGAGTGGGCGACGCAATGGTGGGTGAAGGTCGTGTGATGGCTCGACGCATCAAAGACGGTGAGCATTTGGTAGATCTACATCTTTGGCTACGCAACTTGCGAGGCAACATATCGGAGGCCGCCCTGGCCACGGTATGTCTTCTTTCTCGAGGGGAAGGTGCTCCCGAGGTACGTTCTGACGTAGCTGCGCAATTTGCGGTGGGCGATAAGGTTCGGCTAAGGCCCAAAGCGGAGTGGCCTAATCCCCCCGGTTTTCGCTTTGCTGGAGCCGAAGGCACGGTGGTTAAGTGGGTGGAATATGACGAACCCATGAAAGAGTTTCAGGGTCTTGTGGTCTGTGTCCGTATCGACAGGGCTTCCGGTGAAGCAGAGCCCTATGTGGGAAGCACGCTTATGTTTCTAAGCTCCGACTTGGAGCGCGTCTAGGTCGGTCGGAGGCGGAAGGTCGCACGTGAGACGGTTCATCGTCAAGCGTTTGATCCTGGCAGTCATAACCTTGCTCGGGGTTAGCCTCATTGTGTTTGTGGCTGCGCGTTTGACTGGGGACCCGGTGTTACTCTTTGCGCCCACCACGGCTACGGAAGAACAGTTAGATGAGCTGCGGGCCAAAATGGGACTGGATAAGCCTATCCCGGTGCAGTTTCTCATCTTTCTGCGCGATGCGGTTCGCGGCGATTTTGGAATCTCACTTCGCTACAGCCAACCGGCAATGACATTAGCTTTGAAGCGCTTAGGGCCCACACTTGAGCTCGCTGCCTACGCCTTCATCCTGGGTCTTCTTGGTGGCGTATTCCTTGGGATTACCTCAGCCACTCGTCCTGGGTCCATTCGTGAACGAGCAGGAACTACTTTCGCCATGCTGGGCTTATCTGTGCCTGGCTTCTGGCTTGCGGTAATCCTCATGCTTGTGTTTGCCGTCCACCTTCATTGGTTTCCGACCAGCGGAAGAGAGGGGGCTTTGTCTAGGGTTCTGCCCACCGTATCAGTGGCCTGGGTGGCTGTAGCTCAGATCATGCGGGTGACGCGCTCGGCAATGCTTGAAGTGCTGGGGAGTGACTACATGAAAATGGCGCGCATCAAGGGCCTAAAGGAACGCGTAGTTATCTGGAAGCATGCTCTGCGCAACGCGTTGGTGCCGGTTCTCGGGATCGCGGGGTTCTTGGTGGCCATGTTGATTGGCGGTCTTGCCCTGGTGGAAAGCGTATTCCGATGGCCGGGCATTGGCAGCCTGTTGATTGAGGCGGTATTTGCTCGCGATTTTCCGCTCGTGCAGGCAGGCGTGCTGTTGGTCTCGGCAGTGGTGATTCTTATCAACCTGGCGGTCGACCTGCTTTACGGTGTGGTCGACCCACGCATCAGATATGAGTGAGGGCTCCCACGTGGTGATCATGGGCGATGGTCGCGCGGCTTTTTAAACAAAGAACTCTTCTTAAACAAGGGACTCTCGGCTCTGCCGCGGCAGGACTGCCCGATCTTGCGGCTCTTGAGCGGGCCGCCAGGCGCGGTCGACGCCGGGTTCCGATCGGAGCCATGATCCTCCTTGCTCCCCTTGTCATCTTTGGCCTTTTCGGTCCGTGGATAGCTCCCCACGAGATCATGATTGTGGACTCAGCCAACGCTTTACGTCCCCCGGCCTGGATGGAGGGAGGAAGCTGGTCTTACCTGCTGGGTACCGACAAGTTTGGCCGAGACTTGCTAAGTGTACTCATGGTTGGAGCTCGAACATCCCTCATTGTGTGCGTAGTGGGAGTGTTGTTTGCCGGACTGATTGGCGTAGTGTTGGGACTGCTGGCCGGGTACTTCGGCAAATGGGTCGACAATCTAATCATGCGCATTGTCGACATCGTCATGTCCATCCCTGGCATCTTGTTCATGCTTCTTCTCGCCGCAGCGCTTGGTCCTGGGATCAAAACCATCATCATTTCCATGGGGCTACTCATGTGGTGTGGGTACACGCGCGTGATGCGGGGAGAGGTGCTTAGCATTAAAGAGCGGGATTTTGTCGCGATGGCTAAAGTGATGGGTATAAGCCGCACCCGCATCCTGGTGCGTCACATTCTGCCCAGTGTGGGGAGCACGGTGATAATCATGGCTACTCTCCAGGCGGGCGGCGCCATCATGATGGAGGGCGGTCTCTCCTTCCTGGGGCTCGGTGTGCAGCCACCTTACACTACCTGGGGGCGCATCATCGCGGAGAACCGTAATGTCATGACTACGGCCTGGTGGGTGCCGGTTTTTGCCGGTCTCTTGCTCATCATGGCTATCTGGGGCTTTAACGTGCTGGGTGACTGGCTGCGAGACGTGCTTGATCCCAAGTTGAGACGTCGATGAAGACCGGGAAGACTTCGCTGATGACCGAGTGGCAGCTAGCAAGAAACGGTAATCCCCCTCTCCTTGATCCCCCTCTCCTTGACGTCAGAGAGCTTCGCACCTACGCCTTCACGAAGAGCGGCGTGGTGAGAGCGGTGGACGGAGTGTCGTTTTGTGTGCGTCACGGGGAGGCCATGGGGCTAGTGGGAGAGTCGGGCTGCGGCAAGAGTATGACTTGTCACTCCATAATCGGTTTGCTTCCTCCTCAGGTAAGGGTGGTGGGCGGCAGTGTCCTGTTTGAGGGTGTGGACCTGCTCCTCAAACCCCCTGCCGAGATGTCGGCCTACCGCGGCAAAGAGATTGCCATGATCCTTCAGGACCCGCTTATGTCTCTTAACCCGGTCTACACGGTTGGCAACCAGGTAGCCGAAGTGTTTCGGCTTGAAAGGCCCAGACCCAAGAAACAGCGGATCACCGAGAAAGTTGTTGAGATTCTCACTCGTGTCAAGATTCCTGCAGCTGAGCGGCGCCTGCGCAACTATCCGTTTGAGTTTAGCGGCGGAATGCGGCAGCGTGTGGTGGCAGCCATGGCCATGGCTCGTTCTCCCAAGCTGCTCATCGCTGACGAACCCACCACGGCCTTGGACGTAACTATCCAGGATCAGTTCTTGAGGCTGCTCAAAGAAATGCAGCAAGAATCTGGGATGGCCCTACTTTTGGTGACCCACAACTTGGGTATAGTGGCGGAAACCTGCGACTCGGTGGCCATAATGTACGCTGGCCGGATAGTAGAGAGTGGCTCGGTGGAGCGCGTGTTCAACCAGCCTGCTCACCCTTATACTCAAGGGCTAATGGAAGCAATTCCTCGGATTGGCGTGCGCAAGAAGCGCCTTTTCCAAATCGAAGGTGAGCCCCCCGACCTTTGCTGTCTCCCAACTGGTTGCTACTTTCATCCTCGTTGTGTCCATGCCACAGAACGGTGCCGCTCGGAGTATCCGCCGACGGTGAAGGTTCCAGGGGGCGGTGAGGCCGCCTGTTGGTTGCTCGTGGAGGGAGTTGCACCGTGAGCGACCTTCTCGTAGTTCGAGACCTAAGCAAGCACTATCGAATCCGTACGGGCGGATTCTTCCTGCGTAAACACAAGTCTCTTCGAGCTGTCGACGGGGTTTCCCTTGCTATCAAGGAACGGGCTTGCTTCGGGATAGTGGGTGAGACTGGAAGCGGCAAGACAACTCTCTCCAAGCTGGTACTCATGCTGGAGAAGCCGACTGCGGGAGACATTTGGTTTGAAGGTCAGAGAATCGCTGACTTTGATCGACGGAAGGTTAGGTGGTATCGCACTCGGGTAGGTGCTGTTTTTCAGGACGCGGGCAACTCCTTGGACCCACGCATGAAAGTCAAGGACATTGTGGCCGAACCCCTGCGGGCTCACGCAAAGAGACTTTCGCGGAAAGACGTACGAGCGCTCACTCGGGACGCTCTGCAAAAGGTTGGTTTGGGCGACGTGTTTCTTGAACGCTATCCCCATGAGCTAAGCGGGGGTCAGAAACAGCGGGTAGCCATCGCTCGAGCTTTGATTCTGGAACCGTCGCTGGTTATCTTGGACGAGCCAGTGTCGGCGCTTGACGTGTCGATACAGGCCCAGATTCTCAACCTGCTGGCGGACATTCAAGAAGCGCATGGGCTTACTTACTTGATCATCTCCCATGACCTGGCCATGCTATATCACCTAACCACCCAGATTGCGGTGATGTACATGGGGAAAATTGTAGAGATGGGGGATACAGAGGAAGTGTTCCGTGAGCCGCTTCATCCCTACACGCGAGCTCTTTTTGCTGCCATACCACAGCCTGTGCCGGGGCGGAAGAAGGAGACTCCAGCCTTGTCAGGTGAGATAGGCGATCCGTTGGACCCACCGCCCGGATGTCGCTTCTGCCCGCGCTGTCCGGTTAGGCAAGAAGGATGTAGCCAGCAGATGCCGCGTCTTGTTGAAGTGCGCAGCAATCATGCGGTAGCCTGCCTGGCGTGCAGTGACGGCCAAGAAATAGGCGGCCAGGCGGACAAGAACTAGGCCGCGAAGCTCTTATCGCTGAGAGGGAGACATGGTGATACCTGTGCCACCAGAAAACGCTAGAGATTGGCACCCGATTCCGTTGCCCGATGACGAGCAGAAGCTTGATGAGTCGATACTAGAGGCGTTCTTGGAATTTCAGAAGGCGGTTGACCTTCACCAGCGCCTGGTTTTGCAGAATCTTTGTGACGGGGGTACGCAACCGGCTCAGGTTACGCTTCTTCGAGTGGTAGCAACTTACCCGGGTCTTTCACAGCGGGAGATTGCCGACATGCTGGGACTCTCGCGTGCGCGCGTGACCAGGATTCTGCAAGGGCTCGAGGATATGGGGGCGATTAAACGGATTCGCGACGACAACGACCAGCGGGTAACCCGGGTGTACCTGACTGAGACCGGTAAGGAGATTGATGCAAGCAAAGAGGCTCTGCGCCTCGAGCATATCAACCTGGTCTTTGGCAGTCTTAGCGAGAAGGAACGCAAGGAGCTGCGCCGTTCGCTGTCGGCGGTCAGTCGGGCTATCCAGGGTTTGATTCGGACGGACGGGAAGCCGGGTTCGTAGCGTAAGCGGCGGGGCAGCGCACCTGCGCGGCCCCGCCGCTTCCCGGATCACTGATTCGGTCGAGTTCCGTCTGGCGGCCTAGGTATTAGCCCGTGAGCGATTTGGGTTACCACACTACTGCACCAGAATGACGATATCCCCCGTGTAGGTGTGCCCGGCCTCAGGCGTGACCTCGGCGCCGTTCACGGTCATCTTTAGGGTTTTGCCCGCAGGAGCTTGGATCTGGCAGCCTGCGCCAAGCACAAGCTTGGTCAGATAGCTTGTGCCGGTGACTGTCCACACAGAGCCATCAGACAGGTAGACAAGCACACCGTTATTGAGTGCAGGCTTAGGCGTGTTGTATACGCGGCCGAGCTCCTGGTAGTTGGCGCTTGTAATGGTGTCTACGTAATGCAGGGTCTCGGCGGCAGTGATCACGCCGGTAACCGACGAACCGTACAGCTTGACCACTAGATTTCGGGCCACGGCAGGGGCACCCGGTGGGAAAGGTGGCTTTAGATCACCACGCATTCCGTTGTAGAAGTTGCCGACGAGGTCAATGTTCCTAAACGTGCAGATCGCATCGCCGGAGTTGATGTTGTAGATGTCGTGATCGTTGTTCTTTGCGATCGGATTGGTTGGCTGTTTGTAGACACCGGTATTGGTCATGGCCGGCGGAACCGGACCGGGATCATCATCATCCATAAGCTGGAAGATGACACCGTTTGCCGGATTAAGCTGGGCGCCCAGGGTGCCGTCAACCACCACCTTGACTTTTTGCCCCTTATCCAGGAAAACTGCCTCTTTGGTGTTAAAGACAGTCTCTCCTGTCACGTAGGCTGCCCCTTCGCCATGCCACATGACGCCGAAGCGGCCGGAGTTGATGACTGTCTCCCTCGGCTGTATCGACTTAAGATCGTCAGCCGTGAGCCCGAGACCGTAAAGCTTATTAAGTCTCTTGACCGCCCCAGCCGTGCTTGGCCCGTAGTGCACGGTACCGCCCCGGTTGATAGCCGCATAGGTTCCCACGTTCAAGGTGCAGCCGAGGAAGTACTCTGTGGCATTGCCAATCACGTAGGAGCCATACCCTTCGGGGCCGGTGGCGATAGTGCTGTTTATGGCTACTAGCTTCGGTTCAGTGCAGCCGTCGGTGGAGAGCACTCCCCATCCCGAAGAATAGATATACGAATTGATGTAAGCAGCCTTGGTACGAGTGCCTAGAAGGTTAGTGGCGCGCACATTGTTCTTGGTGCCATCCATTCCAAGCATCCACGGGATGGACCGCATCTGCGTGGTGTCAATGGTTTGGACGTAGTCAGGAGGTAGTTTGCCCGCGTATGTCTTAATGGTGGAGTTTTTCACTACTACGGTTGATCCACCGTCGGCGACTACCCCTGTCCGGACTACACCCTTGTTAACGATGGTGCTGCGGTCGACGACAAGCCGGCTGGCGCCATTAGCTACTATGGCAGCGCCGTAGCCGATAAAGTCGCTTCGCCCGTTCCCTTCCAGGTTTATGCTGGCGTTTCGTACTGTGTAAGTGCCGCCGTTGGTCACGTAGATCCCGTTAAAGCACTCACCCGTGGAGCGGATGGCGATGTTCTTGGCATACGTGCTGGTTACAACTCCCCCGCGTATTGCCCGGGTTACTGAGCGGTCGTAGGCTACTCCGTTCTTATCAACAAAAAGTGCCTGTCTAAACGGGAAATATATGGTCTGACCTCCCGGACCAGGACCCACGTACGGCACTAGGTTCTGCAGCCGAACGTTAAGCCAAACATCGCGGTAGGTGCCCGGCTGGATAGCGGTGTCTACTCCCGCCGTGGTGACGAGCTTCTGTCCTGTTTCCACGGCCTTGATGGTCATCGAGACACTGTACCCGTTGGGAACTGTTATCACGCCGCCAGGCTCGACAATCAGCGTACGTACGTAGGTATCGCCGTCGGTGGGCAATACCCACGTTTCTCCAGTGTGTACAGTCTTGACGGCAATCCAATGCTTGACCGTTGGGGCACCTGCCGCTGCGGTCTCGGGGGCGGCAAGAGCTGTGAGCCCCACTGCCAAGAGAAGAGCTGCTAGGAGAAAAACCCCAGCAAGCAGCCAAGGTGAACGACGTTTTGTCATTGCTGCACCCTCCTTTTTACTAGCCTTCTTGCGCTCCACGAGCCTTGTGAGCGGCCGCCAGCAGACTAGCCCGCCAGCGTGTCTGGGGACGGCGTACCCGTGCCACAGCGCAGAATCCGCCGTACCCATCCTGCTGCGGTCACCCTGATACCTTTTTTGAGACTTTTTGGTTAGTTTGTCAAGAAGCAATTAGGAACCGGCAGAACGCGAGCGTTGGCAGTGAGGCGCCGCGGCGTGGTCCCAATGAGCGCGGCGCCGTGGTCCCAATGAGCGGCTGGGCGTGGTCCCAATCGTTCTAGTCTTCCTGAACCTCAGAAGAATCCGCCCGGAGTGTCCCAAGGTATCTCTTAATGCATTGCCGAAGAAGGCCTGTGTCGACGACCTCCGTAGCTCCCGACATCATGGCAAGATCTTCGGCCCAGCAAAACATGTGAAGAGCCCACGCCACTTCTTCCGACGGGACGTTTTTGCGGATACATCCGCGGGCCTTGCCTTCGTCTACCATTTGGACAATCGCCTGAAAAGAACCGAAGTTTTCAATGGAAAGACGGTCAATTTCCGTAGAGCTTGAGGCAAGTTCCAGAAAAAATGGTCGAATCACCGTGTTGAAGTTCTCTTTGGCCCACGCGGCGTGATTGTCAACCAACTCTTCCAATCTGCGCAAGATGTCGGGGTGGCTTGAAGAAGCTATCCAGTCCATAGCCCGGACATTGGCGCTCTGGTTAGCCTCTGTGATTAGGGCAGCGCGACTAGGAAAATGGCGGTACAACGCACCAGGCGTCATCCCTACCGCCGCGGCGATGCGAGAAATAGTGGCTCCCTCTAGCCCATTTTCGGTGATAATGCGAAGAGTCGCCTCAAGAATCTCCCTGCGGCGCTCCTCCCCGCTCTTGCGAATGTATGTTCTTACCCGACGTTCCATGAGCTCATGACTTTTCTCCGAGTATTGACAGCATACACGATGGAACTGTAATTTGGTAAATGCTTTTTACGTAATGGATATTTACCTAGCTTGCGAACGTAGGTCCGGCGGGTCCCACGGGGGCGGGTCCTTGTGGGAGCAGCCGCCTCGGGTTCCTCGCGAGTGGCTATGGAGGTGAGTTTGTGTGAATTCATTTGAGAAGCTGCATCGAGCCATAAATCTGCAGCCTACGCCGGAAATACCTGTCTACCCTCACATAGTTACATTTGCCGGTCGGTGTGCAGGCATCACGCAGGCGGAGCTTTTCAGCAGCAACAAGGTCTGGCTTCAGGCTTACGAGAAGACTCTTGCCCGGGTTGGAAGGCCAGACGTGGTCTTTCCTATGAATCCAGCTGACACTGCTTATACCGAGTCGATGCGGGTCAAATTACCTGGCAAAGAGCTAGGGCCCGACGAACCATTTCAGTTTATAGAAGATGAATTCATGCTCGAGTCAGACTACGACCTCATTCTAAGCAAGGGCTGGAATACCTGGAACATGGAGTTTATGAAGAGGATTCAAAATCCCCCGTTAACAGGCCCTCTGTCTACGTTCCGGGTCATCTGGCGCCTCATTCGCGTAGGTCTGAACACCAAGAAGAACGTGAAGTACTGGGAAGACCGCGGGCTTCCGGTGATGTTTCACGCAGGGGTGGCGCCGCCTTTTGACGTTTTCTCGCTTTCACGCTCACTCCGACCGTTTTTCCGGGATATTTTCTACAACGCGGACAAGGTAAAAAGAGCAATAGAGCTTGGCACTGACGCCATGATTCAACTGGGCATCACCAATGCTAAGCGCGCAGGTGGTGACCGGGTGGCGATTTTCGCGATGCGGTCCAGCGCCAGTTTTATCTCGCCCAAGATCTTTGACGAATTCTCTTTCCCCTCAATCAAGAAGATGGTCGAGGCCTACCATGCGGCTGGTCTGGTGTCAGTGTTGCACTGCGATGGCAACTGGGATCCAATGATACCCAGGTTTCTTGAGCTTCCCCGGGCTAGCTGTGTGGTCGAGCTTGACGGGGCGACGGATATTCGCAAAGCGCGAGAGGTTCTAAAAAGTCATCTTTGTATAAAGGGAGACGTGCGGCCAGCGCTTCTGTCTTTGGGTACGCCTGAAGAAGTGTCTGCCTACTGCAAGGAGCTAGTCGAGTTCATGGGTCATGACGGCGGGTTCATCTTAGGCTCGGGCTGCGAGGTGCCCATAACAGCCAAGGTGGAGAACGTGAAGGCGCTAATCGACGCAGCAAGAAGCTAATCTCAGGAATGACCAGGCTCGCGTGAGCTCTCCGTGTGCTTGTGGCGAGGTGCGAATGTGTCGACTATTTGGGCTAATAGCAAACCAGGATGTGGATGTCCGTTTCTCGCTACTTGGAACTCGGGGTGACTCCAGGTGGATAAGAGAGTTGGCCCCCACCAATCCCGACGGATGGGGCATTGGATGGTACGAGGGCTCTGGGCCGCGGGTTGTCAAGGAGCCACTCCCCGCGCACGAGAGCGAGGGGTTTAGACGAGCCGTACTAGCTGCGCGCTCAAGAGTATTTGTTTCTCACGTGCGTGAAGCAAGCGAGGGTGCCGTTCGCACCGAGAATTGTCATCCCTTTGTGTATGAAGGGTGGATCTTTGCTCACAACGGCACGGTAAGTCGAGAGAGACTTCTCTCAAAGCTTAGTGAGAGGCACTTCTCGGCGATTGAGGGGGAAACAGATTCAGAGGTTCTCTTTCACTGGGTGCTACAGAACATAGAGCGGGCCGGTGATGCAGTCGAGGGTATCCGAGTGGCGCTGAAAGAGATTGTTCAGCCTAGTCACCCGGCCACAGCTGCCAATTATCTACTTACTGACGGCAGGACGCTCTACGCTTGCCGCTACGCCAAGAGGGATTACGACGAGTACTCTCTTTACTACCTGGAACGAAAGCCCAGCACCTCGGAAATGTGGAGGGCACTCTCCTCCGATACAGGTGAGCTTCTCGAAAGCAAGATGTCTTCTGGTGCGCAAGCTGTGCTTGTGTGTTCGGAGAGACTCACCGACGACGAAGATTGGCGCGAGATTCCCTGCGGACACTTGCTTGTGGTCGATAGCGGTCTCTTCGTGCGAATAGAGCCCGTAAAGAATTTAGGTGAGAGCCCAGACCTAACATGTGAGGACCGAAATCTAACATGAACAGCGAGATCTAACCTGAACAGTGTCCCGTCACCAACATTCTCGCCGTGGACAAGGCGCGGTCCACTCCGCGGAATGTGTCTTGTTACCTTGTAGCCGAGAGAGCAGGTTTGGTATGGTACAGCTCGGATCAACGAACGTACCCCTGCCTTTGGTGATTGCTTCGCTCTAATGTGTCAAGGAGGATTCTAATGTCAGAAGAAAGTTACCCGTCCAGCTGGACAGTGGTAGATCACATCATTCCGGGCGTGACGCCAGAGATGATTGACTGGTGGTGGGTCAACATGGAGAAAGGCTACGAGCTCTGGTGTCCCGAGGAGCACAAGAGTTTCCGCTGGGAAGTTAAACCACCACTGGGCGGCCATGTGGGCGCGCTGCAGGTTGTCGAGGAGAGCATCAACTATGGCCCGGTTATGGAAATTCACATCGAATGGTTGGATCCCAATCTTGGGACTCCCGAACAGAAGGCCTTCTGGACTTACGACCACCTGTTGGTCGCTGGCCCGCCGAAAAGAGACCCCGCAGCGCCCCAGTTTGTAGTCCTGTCTCACCAGTATGAAGCAATCCCGGGCGGGTGCAGGATGCGTTCTTGCATGCATACGCCTCCAGGGATGCCACGTGTTGAAGGTTGGCGCGAGCACAACATCGCCGAGGTCAGCAGATTCAAGGACTTCTTGCCTGTACTGTGGAGTCTTTGGCAGGCGGTAAAGGATCCTGCCATCAATCGTCGGTCGGTATTTACATACGAAAAGCGCGGCTCCGATATTGTTTACGTCGAGAAGGTGGTGCCTCGTGAGCGCTGAGGCGACGGGACTCTGGATCAAAGAAATCAAGTTGGACGTGGACAAATGCACAGGCTGCCAATCGTGTGTTAAAGCCTGCTTTGTCGATGTGTTGCGGTGGGATGCAGAGAGGAAGCGGCCGGTAGTGGCTTACCCCGAAGACTGCGTATGGTGTCTGGCTTGTGAATGCGCGTGTCCGGAGGACGCAATCGACGTCGTCCCCAATATACCGGCGCCTCTGCGGCGGTCGTTCTAGCCGTTTGGAAGCATTTTTCCAACCAAAGATCGAGTTGTGTGAGAACTAGAGGTGTGCTTTGAAAACACTAGATAGCCTGGCAGAGGTCCTTACCACGGATGTTCTCATAGTTGGAGGGGGCATAGGTGGATTGGCTGCTGCCATCAACGTTAAGGAAGCGGCCCCCGAACTGCAGGTGCTCATAGCCGAAAAGCAGACCACCGGGTGGGCGGGCAAGGCCACCAAGATCGGAGGCTTCCTGGCTTTTCTCAAGCCCGGGGATGACGCTGATCGATTCATCGATTATCAGGTACGGCGATGCGGCTTCTACCTGAACGACCAGCGTGCTTTGACCAAATATGTCCACGACACATACCGGGCCATCGAGCAGTTCGCTGAGTGGGGAGCCAGGTTAGCTCGCACGCAAGACGGAGGACTTGTGTCTTTCCCAGCGTTCTGGGCGCCGGGCTTCTCCATGACTCTTATCGATATCGACCTGATGCGTCCCATGAGAGCCCGAGCCCGAAAGCTGGGGACGCAGTTCTTGGACAAGATTCACGTGGCCGAGCTTCTTCTCGACGGGGACCGTGTTGCGGGAGCTGTCGGCTTCGACATCATAACGGGCCGGTTCTATGTCATAAAGGCAAAGGCCACCATCCTCGCCAATGGGAGCTGCGGCTACAAGGTGAGAAGGTTTTGGGTGGCGGCCAACGGGGATGGAATTGCTGCGGCCTTCCGTGCGGGCGCCGAGATGCGAAACGCGGAGTTCGGCAACCTTTATGGCCACACAGTGTTCCAAGACACGGATAGTGGCATGGTCGGGTACATGCACCTGGTGAACAGCGTAGGTGAAAACCTCGCGCAAAAGTACTTGCCCGATGAGGGTCCAGCAGGGGTGTTTCTACCGATACGCCTGGCGGTGGGGATATATAAAGAGGCCCTAGAAGGCAGAGTCCCCATACGCTTTGCGCCCCCTCCGCAGCAGGCTGCGCACAGGCCAGAGGGGGCCCTGCCCAAGCTGGAAGAATGGCGGCGCCGACTGGAGGAGAAGGAGAGGCAGTTCGGGCTACCTGACGAGACACAGCGCGAAATTGGCGTGCCACTGCACGGTGAAACCTCCTGTATCAAAGTCGACCATGAGATGAGGACCACCCTCGAAGGCTTGTGGGCCATTGGGGACACGAGCTATGCGGGTTCGGCTGTAGCGGGCGCCATGCCGGCGCCTCCCGGTGTCTCGCCTGGCTCTGGGATCATGTTTGCAGTGATCAGCGCTGCCTGGGCTGGACCATCAGCAGCCCAGTATGCTGCTGAAGCGTCCATGCCTGAGATAGATGGCTCCACCGTTGAAGCCCTCAAGCAGCAAATCTTTGCCCCGCTTGAACGCGGGGAGGGGGTTGAGCCGGCTGAGGCGATTTCGGCTCTGCAAGATGTCATGGCTCCTATGAAGTACAACCTGTGTCGGAGCAAGGATAGGCTGGAAGAGGGTCTCGCGCGGGTCCAAATGGTGAAAGAGAAGCTGCCCCTGCTGCGTGCCAAAGACCTTCATTATCTGAGCAAGTGCCACGAGGTCTGCAGCATGACCCTTTGCGCTGAACTGACCTTGCGGGCCGCCCTTACGAGGACCGAAAGTCGGGGCTTCCACTACCGAGAAGATTATCCCGAGACCGACAACGAAAACTGGCTGAAATGGGTCATTCTGAGACATGCTGGCGGTCGCGCCGAGCAGAGCCGCGGGTTTGGGGAAGCTGGCTGTGAGGGTAGCGCCATCGAGGTGTTGACCGAACCAATCCCTATCGAAGAGTACCCCATACGACCGAGCGAGTGATCAAGAGAGCTAGGTAGCCGAGGGTCTGCAGACTCACTAGAGACCGTTCCGCCAGTCTGGGTGGCTGCCCCTCCTCTTCCCAGGAGCGGGCTTCTTGTCACCCTGGCGGACGGCCTCTGACGCGTGTCGGCCAGCGTGCGCAGAGGCTCATGACTGCGTATTACCCCTGGGCCTCGCATCTCGTTGGCGAACTTCTCCTCAATGTAGCTTGTCCATGGTGAAAGGAGGGCATTCGCAGCAGGTTTCGGCCAATATAAGTGTGTTATTGACAACTGGTTTGCACAATACTATAGTGACTTGCTATGAACGAAAAGGTTGTGCGATATAAGACTTTTTCCGACCTATGGAGGGTCCTCTCGCTCTTTGAGGAGAGCGGTGGGGAAATGAGCGTCAGCGAGGTTGCTAGGTCTCTTGACATACTCCCCAGCAAGGCGTCCCGCTTGCTTAGGGCTATGGAAGCCGGATTACTGCTGGAAAGGGACGCGAAGACTGGAAGGTATCGCATCGGCCCCCGCTTTCTGATCTTGGGGCTGCATTACCTCCGCACGCACCCACTGCGTCGTACTATCCTTCCCCACTTGGAGCAGATGTCCGCAGAGTTGGGTGTGACTTCGAGTTGGGGCATCTTCAGGCAGGGCCGGGTGATAATCGTTGATAGGTTGAGGCCCATTGGCGGGCAAACTGTGCCTCTCATCGGCTCCGAGATGCCTCTCCACTCCTCTTCTTACGGAAAGCTCTTTCTCGCGTATCTCCCTGAAGACGAACAAGACCGGATCTTGGGGACCCTGACTTACGACCGCTTCACCCCGAGGACGCTCACAAGTCCTAGCGCCCTGAAAAGTGAACTTCAGGCTGTACGGGCGCGGGGTTACTCGATAGACAGGGAGGAGTCTGCTCCCAATGTGATAGGCATCTCAGCGCCGGTATTTGACGAGTCAGAGTCAATGTGCGCGGCGCTTACTCTTGCCTATACAGCATCAAGGGGCGACGTGGACGAGGCAAGGGTTCTCCGTTACTTGTCGGAGAAGGCCGTATTCATCTCCCGTCAACTTGGGTCCTCCATATCCCCTGAACATGCGCCAGTAATCGAGCCACACCCCGGTGCCGACGTGGAGCAATAGGACACTTCCTGGGATGGGTGTCGGGTGTCAAATGAGAGGCATGGGTGCAGATCGAACAGGACGAGTTGGCTGGCGCTGTGCTGGTAGATAGGCAAACAAGAAGCACGAAAAGGATGGAATAGATGGGTGCAGAGGTGGAAGGCACAAGTGGGGCCAGAACTATACCCGAGCCCAACAAGAGTGTGAAAGTTATCGGCGAGTGCGACGTCGTAGTTGTCGGCGGGGGACCTGGTGGAATCGGTGCGGCTATTGCGGCGGCGCGCAACGGTGCAGAAACAGTACTCATCGAAAGGTACGGCTACTTGGGCGGGATGGCCACCGGAGGGCTGGTCACGATCATCCCCAATCTTTCCGACTTTTCCGGAGTCCAGCAGATTGCTGGCCTAACCCAGGAGTGGATTGAGCGGCTCGAAGCCAGAGACGGCGTCATGTATCCCCCCCGAGTGGCTTGGGGCAGTGATGACGAAAGGCTCGTCGAGTACTGGAACGAGAGATCGTTTTTCACGGTGCGCGAAAACCGCATTATTTACTCGGCACACATTGACGCTGAACTGTCAAAGTGCGTGCTGAACGACATGGTGAAAGATGCCAAGGTCAAAACCTTTCTCCACTCGTGGGGATGCTTGCCGATCATGGACGGCAACGTGGCGAAAGGCGTTGTTTTCGAAAGCAAGTCGGGTCGGGCGGCCATTCTTGCCAAGGTGGTGATTGACTCTACTGGAGACGGGGATCTTCTTCCGGGGGCGGGCTGCTCCTTTGACACGCACATCACGCCGGGCATTCGGATCTCCCATTTGTCGATGACTTATTGGATTGATGGCGTCAATTTCCTAAAGTTCGACGACTTCAGGAAGACCTACCCCGACAAGTACGAGCAGCTAGTGACGGAGATGGCCCAAAGTGGGCTTCATCCCGGCTTCCTTAGGAGCAACCTCAAGAACCAGGAAAGCATTGTGTGGGTGCATCCGCGTTATGCGGCCGGGGACCAGTTTGACGTCGAGGAACTCACGCGAGTGGAGATCCTTGGGCGGGAGGAGATGCTCGCTACTCACGACTATCTGAAGAAGAACATGCCGGGTTTCGAGCATAGCTTCATTGTGCTATCCGGACCGCAGCTTGGTACGCGCGGCGGAAGGCGAGTGCACGGGGACTACATGGTTACTTCTGCGGATCTAGAAAGGAATGAACCTTTCGAAGACACGATAGCCGTGTTTCCTGATCTAGACAGAGGTGAGTTGTCGCTGAAGCATCCTCATATGTTCATGCCGTATCGCTGTCTCCTGCCCAAGGGCGTGGAGAACCTTTTGGTGGCGTGCCGCGCCTTCTCCTCGGACGAGGAAGTCAACGATCTCTTCAATCTAATACCGCATTGCATTGCTCTCGGCGAAGCGGCCGGGACGGCTGCCGCTTTGTCCATTAAGCAGGGCGTTGCGCCCAGAAACGTCGACATCTCAGCTCTTCGCGAGCGGCTGATTGCCCAGAACGTGCCGCTTCCTGGCCACTACCCGGCTAAGTACGAAAGAGAGGCCGGCGGGCCTCCCCCGGTTTTTAGGGCCAGACGGTTTGGACCGGCGAAGCCTGCGGCGGGCCACTAGTCAGGCGGGGCGACAGACAGGGCGTCTCGGGGTTGTGATTGAAGACGCGCTCGGCGCGATCGCTTCATAAAGTGGTGATTGCCAGGTACTAAGCCCCTCTGTTGGGTTGCCGCGCCCACGCGACGACAGTCTGCCGCAGCTGCGGCGCTAGCACGCCGCGACTGCGTCAGAACTGCGAGAAGGGGACCGCTAGCTTGTCCTGCAACAGCACCGGAGTTCAGACAGCGGCCCCTCTGGCCCTTGGCTGGACTCTCGCTTGCGCCTAGACAGTTCCGCTTGTCGACGATCCTGCGGCTCCTGTTGCCACGGGCGAGGTCACAGGCTACGGAAGTACCCATTGTGGCCTGAGTTGGCCATAGCACAAGAGGTCAGATGAGAGGCGAGATTGGCAACCAAGGGGTTTCGGAGTGACCCCTCATGGTCGTTGTAGTACGAAATGCGGTCTCGCTCCGTCCAGGGGAAGTTGTAGTCCATGGAGCCAAGCGCGAAGTTTTGCGAGAAAGCGATTGCGCGAGTAGACGGGACGCCAAGCCCAGGAGGCCTGCGAGAACGGATTCCAACCCTTTCCAACGAAGGGTCTTCCCCAGTCACTGTGGTCGTGTCGCAGGTGGGGGACGCGCTAAGCAGTCATGCGGCGCTGTGGTTGGCTATAAGACCTAGCTTTGGCGTAGGGCGGACACGCTGCACGGCTCCATGGATGCTGCGGAGTGCAACCATGCGTGTTTGGGGTTGATGAAGCCTGTAGTCAGGTCAGCGGGAGTCGAAGTCTATTCATGCCACACGGCAATGTCCAACGATCAAACTGGCCATTGGAGACATTCTCGCTAAGATGAATCAAGGCCAGAAGTTTCGAAGAAACCGCTTCCCCGCTGTCAGCAGCGTGTGATTATCTTGGTAATGAAGCAGCGGGAGTTCAGGAGCTCAGTGTGAAAGGATAGGTCATGGCGCTTGAACAACGCAAGGTTTGGGAGATTGTCAAGCAGGCAGTGGGCAAGCAAGTAGATATCCCCGAATTCCAGCGAGACTTTGTTTGGGATCCGGAGCAAGTCAAGAGGCTCGCCGAATCTCTCTACCGTGACTACCCGGTCGGTTCGTTCTTGCTCTGGGATTCTTCGGAGTACACGGAAAGCAAAACTGCCCAGGGAACCCAGGCTTCGCTTTGGATTGTGGATGGCCAGCAACGCACAACAGCGCTCTGCTTACTCTTGGGCCAGAAGCCATACTGGTGGGACGATGCCGACAGCTGGAACAAAACCTTGGAGCGCCATGACGTGATGGTCAATCTTTGTCCCGACGAGGGAGATGGCCGGCTGGAGTTTGCTCTCCCAAACCCGATTCGCCGGCGTGACCCCCGCTGGATAGGCGTTCGCCGTGTGCTTAGCGCCGAAAAAGTGGAAGATTTGGCCTCGTTGGCCCAAGAAGTCGTTGGGCGCCTGAGCAGTGATACTTCTGAAATGATGGAGCAATTTGTTAAGGTCCATGCGCACATCCACCGTCTTTGGCAAATTCGGGAGCGGGATATTCCCATCATCAAGATCAACCACGAGGTAGAGGATGTTGCCGAAATTTTTGCGCGTCTGAACCAGGAGGGGACGCGCGTCAAAGAGGCTGATGTGATACTTGCTATAGCAGCCGTGCGCAATCCGGGATGGGTGCGTCAGGAGTATCTCCCCTTTCGCAATAAACTCGAAGACAGCGGGTGGGATCTGGATGCGGGTGTCTTCATCCGCACTATGACAGGCATTGGCAAAGGCCGTGCCCGGCTTATCGAAGTACCTAGGGACTTCTGGGATCCCCAAAACTTGTATTCCGTTTGGAAAAAAGCCAAGGAGACCATCTCGGAAGTCTTGAAGCGGTTGGCTGAGTTCGGCATCCTGTCTGCTGATCTCCTCCCTTCGGCCAACAGCCTGATTCCGCTCTTTGTCCTGCAGCATCGTTGGGGAAACAAGCAAGACTATTGTTTCAGAAAAGCTCTGCAGTGGTTCCTCTTGGCAAACCGGGATGGCCGGTACAGTGGCGCGGCCATCACCAGCCTAAATGAGGACGTTCGGGACATAGCGGAGGCAGCAGATTTCGACCAGGCCATAGAGAGTCTGTCGCGTCGCCTACGGGTCTCTCCGGAAATTGCCGAGGACGAGTTCTTGAACCGGTATGACCGTGCCGGTCAGCGTTTCCTGAGGCTGATGCTGTATCTGGTGCTATTTCATCGCGGCGCACGAGATTGGGTGGATGATACGCGCATTGGTTATGACAAGACTGGCGCCCCAATAAGTACAGGATTTGAGCCTCAGTGGCACCATATTTATCCCCGTAGCTTGCTGAGAAATGCCAAGGTTTCTGACGAGGAGATCCAAGCTCTGGCTAATCTCACTGTGCTGAATGAGCGAACCAATGTCAACAAGCTAGCCGGCAAAGAGCCCTGGCGTTATATCCGGCAGTTCGGCATCTCGGAGGAAGACCTGCGTGCTCACCTGATTCCCTCGGTTTTCGCCAGGGCCGCCAGCAGCGAAGCACTTCTAGAGAAGCAGTGGGGCGTGGATAAATACCCGGATTTTTTGATTGAGCGTGCGCAGTTGTTAGCACAAGAAGCCAATAGTTTCCTGCGAGAACTCGGGGGGTAACTACTTGTTTCTCCGCTCGACAATTCCGTCAAGCTAGGGCCGCTGGTCTGCTGGCATTAGCTGAGATGGGATAGGCGGGCCCCTATACGACAGTATCGAGGAAGGAGTTCTGCCGTCTATAGGCGTTGGATGGTCTGCGGGAGCGGTTCGGGACACAGATCGGCTTAAGCGCAGGCGCGTGTCCACCGTTTCGACGCAGCGGTTGCGGCCTACAGTTGTTTTCGTTAGGAGAATGCGCTCAGGGAGGCATCGTGAGTTTCTGTGTCCTAGCAGGCTCGAAATGTGCCGGCTGTTTGGGTTGATTGCCAAGAAAGATGTCGATGTCCACTTTCCGCTGTCATGGATTTCGCAGCCGTGGGAGTGGATCGAAGCGTTGGCTCGGGGTAGCCCAGATGGATGGGGCCTTGGGTGGTACGAGGATTCCGAGCCACATGTCAAGGGGATACCGATTTGCGCGCAAAACAGCAAGAGTTTTAGGCAAGGTGTGCTGTTTAGCACGTCGAGGATGTTCGTTCCCCTTGTCCGGAGAGCAAGTTGCCGTGGCAATCACGTTGAGAATTGTCATCCATTTTGTGCACGGCGATGGATTTTTCTCAGAATGGGTCAATAGACGGGAAGGATCTTCTTTTCCGCCTGAACGGCGGGGGTCTCTCGGCCGTCCGAGCTCAGACCTGTTCAGAAATTCTAAATAACGAGGAATCCTTAAGCCACGTCCAACACAGACTGTCGAATCCGTTCCGCCGTAGTGCGGAATGCTGGGTTTAAGAGATTTTGGACATGAGGCGCGTCAAACTTTGTTCGACGATCGTATTTCAAACGAGCCGTGCAAGATTCTCATCGTTCGTGAGTCGCGTCTCGGAAGGTTTGATTCCCGAGGTTTCCGCGCCACATACATTGACACGCCGATGGTACGGCCGTCGGCTCATCCAGGCCATGGCCCGGTTAAGCTTTGCAGTCTTTTTACCGCTTGGGCCCGTCGAGGTTCCTGAGGGGCACACTAGAGCGGCAACTAGGTTTCGCGTCGCGACACAAGACTACTTCCTCATGTGAGAAGATGCCGAGGATAGGTTGTACGGCCCGTTTGTGAACTCTCATAAATAAGCGTTCGCGCTAGCGGTGCCGCACGAGAAGGCGCTTGCTATCCAGGACGCGGCCGCTTTCTCCGAGGTTCGGCGCGCGGCCTTCATCAGGCGTTCTAACGGTAGCGCGGTACACAAGAGCAGCCCGATCAGACTGTCCAGCAAGTCATTCTCCAAGGCAGTGGTGCAAGAAGGGGTGGCAAACATTTTGGCGACCGGAGGCTTGAAAAACCGGACATCAGTATACGTTTGGAAGAGTTTCTGGCTGAAAGTCAGAAACATGCCTCTGCACAGCCCGCACGTCGGGGTGCTCGAGCAGCTGATCGAGTGAGAAATGTTGGAGAGAGCCCGGCGAGACGTGGTATTGGCTCGTACTTTTAGCGACTTACTCGAGCAGACCGCGCGCCGCTATTGCAATCGTCTAATTGAGGGCACCCAAGTGATTGATAAGCTTATTCGGCTGGCTTGCGAGATGGGCGAATCAGACGGAACAGAGACCAGTGTTAACTTGGGTCTCGGGGAGCTCGGCTCTTGTGATGCTCTACGTGCTGCGGGCGAAGAGGGGAGACCTTGGAGACGATATTCTTGCTCCGCTTGCGCGAGAGCCGGCGAGAGAGCTACGCGAAAACGTGACCGTGGATTGGCAGCTACGTGAGAACGAACGCGCACGGCTTCGTGTGCCGGTGAAACGTGTCCTCAGAAGACACAAGTTCGCGGCAGCGAGCATCGACAAGGTTGCAGAGTTGGTCCTTGAGCAAGCCCAGGCTCTGAGCGCGGACTGGCTGGGAACTGTCAACCCTTAAACACGTACTGCTGGTGCCACTCAAGAAACTCTCGCTGCGGTCGCCATTCTGGGTGGTCTGGCACCAGGATCTTGCTACCATGAAGGCTGTAATAGCTGCGGCCATTCTCGTACTCTTCGCGCAGGGAGTCACCGACAACGAAAACGTAGTCGGGCGTCACAGTGACATACCCCCGGTCAAACAACCGGTGCAGGTCGCTCCTCAAGAGTATGCCGTTGTCTATCCGGTGCTGGCCGCCCTGGCTGTAGGGCTTGATGTGGGCTGCTTCTAGCACAGGCAGCGAACGCTCTCTGGTCACTGCGCAGGCGCGCTTGTAGGCATCCCGCACGGCAAGGCTAAAGAGCCCCTGTCCCAACCTGGGCCGTATCTCAATGGCCGCTCCGTATCTCCTGAAATTCTCGGCGACCAATTGCGGGTCAGCATCAATGTTCCAATAATGTAAGCCCCCAGTGGCACGGTCCATGCATTCTCTAAGTATCCGGTTGCCTTCGCCAAACGTTAGGTCATATGTCTTGCCCTGCTGTATCCCGGTCTTGGCCCAGTCAGCTGGTGGGGTCACCCACTCATTTTCGGTGAAGAAGACAGGGGCAGCGATGAGGATGCAGCCGATGAGAAAGTCCCCGGTGGCAGGTGTGGGCTGTTGTCTTACGGACTCGATACGCCGCAGCATCGAGGGGAAATCCGGAGCTCCGTTGGCCTCCCCGAACCAATCCCAGGCGTCGCGGGCGGTCAGACACTCATAGCGATGAAAGAAACCGAATCCCACTACGGCCCGATGGGGGGCATGGAGCTTGAAGAAAAACGCGTCTCCCGATTTCAGGGCACGGAAGCCCCGACAGCCGTGTGGCTGCCAGAAGTTCACTTCATCCAGTTGCTTCCGACTTGCCAAGTATTTGTACCATTCGTAGTCGGTGAGCGCTACGAAGCCTCTGGTAGACATAACTGCTGCAACCCGGATTGAAGCTCACATCTACGCGCCTATTAACACTTGTACATCGCGCCCATGGTCTGTGGCAAGCGGTGCGCGAGATGGTATCAGTGCTGGCCACAAGTCGAGCCTCTCGCTCTGCCTCCGCGGTGTATAAGTGCCTCCGCCAAACTCCCGGTCTTGTTGCTACCTGGTGCCCACAGAGAGGCCGGGCCGATCCGCGCGAGCAGTACCGCGGCGCACTATGGCCCCTTTGACACACACCGACACGCATCTCCCGCAGCCTCGGCATTCTTGTGGCTTGGCCACTTTCACGTGCTTGTGAAACAGAAGACCGACCATTGTAAGGACGCTATGCCGGCAGACTTCGGTGCAGTCACTGCAGGCTGCGCAGAGTCGCGGGTCTATCGCGATGTGTTCGGTCGACCAGCGTGGCTGATGACCATGGCTCGTACGTGTGCCTGCTTTTGTTTGGCCCTTGCTCATGACCTCGCCCCAACAGGCACTTGCCGGCTAGCGCGGCGTCCTCGCGCCAAACGTCGCCCGCCGTGCCATACGCCTGCTACCGTCAGAACAGCCGCTACGGCGACGTGGTGTGGAATCTGACTGGGACCACTACCTACTAGCCCCGTAGCAAGCGATGCCATCAAGAGCGCCCACAGAACAGCACTTGCAAGGAGGTGCCGCAGGCTTTTGGCCGTTCTGACTCTGGCAAAGCCAATCAACGTTCGGCACTTGTCGGCAAGATGCCACACTACTGTGAGCGCAAGACAAGCCGCCGAGACAACGTGGAGAGTCTCCAGGGCGGGAGCCCAGGCTGAGGGTGCAAAAGAGCGCTCCAACGTGCCATGCGGTACCTGACCGTGCGCAAGCAGGCCGCTAAGGGTGGTAGTCACGAGGAAGCCTACGCTCGCAACGGCGCGCCGACGAGCAGCAGCCCGCGCAGGTTGGCAAAGGGGCTGCCTATTTTTCATCCTGAGCCTCCTGTTAGTCATCGTGTGGGGCTGTCAGCTCGGGAGACATGCGGCCGGTGGAGGCACCAACGGAAGATCTCCGCAGAGTATCTCTTACCGTGCGCAAGACCTCGATCGTGGTCTTAAGCGAACGAGGGTCTAGCTGCGAAGCTAACGCTACCTCACGTTCGTGAGCCTGGGTGTGAAACGCCACAGCAAGGCGTCGACCCTCCTCCGTGAGCACTACCGGCTGGCGACGTCTATCACGTTCGTCCCGCGCGCGTGCTACAAGGCCGTCCTTCTCCAGGGCGGCGACTAGCCGGGATATGGCAGCCGGATCGACATTGAGCCTCCGGGCCAACATGGAGACCGATGAGCGACCATCGGCCAGGGCCAGTTCTCGCAGCAGCTCCAACTGTGCTCCAGAGAGCCCCGTCTCAAGTGTCAGCTCCCTCAGCAGCTGGCGGTAGGTGAGGATGATCTCGCGGAGTAAGTGAACATACTCCGTGCCCGGCGCGTGCTGGGACAGTCCCGAATCTTGGCTCTCGTTCACAAACAAGAATACTAGTGCCTTTACTTGACAATGTCAATGATATCGGCAAGTATGTTTCGTCATTTGGTGGTAGTCCGATCACGACAGGCCTCTTCCCGCCCTATCACGTTGGGCGGTCAGATGGTCATGGCGGTGAGCCGTCGGACACCCAGGTGCTTGGGCAGCAAGAAAAGTGGGTAGCTTAGGGGGCAAATGGGGCAAGGTCACAAGCAAGAAGCAGGCGAGTCAGAGGTGCGCCATGAAGACTAGGTTACGTGAGAAGACTCCGCCACTTGAGGTAGTCCCTCATGTAGACGTCGAGAGATACTTAGGGACCTGGTACGAGATCGCCACCATTCCGCAGCGCTTCCAGCGCGGCTGCGTGGCTGTGAAGGCGGAGTATTCGCTGCTTCCAAACGGAGACATTCAGGTGGTAAACAGCTGTCGGGAAGGCACGCTGGACGGCAAAGTGCGCTCGGTGCGGGGCCGAGCCCGCGTGGTGGACAAGAGGAGCAACGCCAAGCTCAAGGTGACTTTCTTCTGGCCCTTTTGGGGTTCTTACTGGATCATCGGGCTTGACGCCGACTATCAATGGGCTATCGTGGGCCATCCGAGCCGGAAGTACCTGTGGATCCTTAGTCGCAGGCCCCAGATGGAAGAGGAACTCTATGCCCGGCTCCTTGACTTTGTGGCTGCGCGTGGCTACGACGTGAGCAAGATAGTAAGAACCTTGCAACCGTGGGCTCTGACTTGAGCGGTACGTCCTCCCGTCTCGTGGTCTGTGGGAGCTAGCAGAGTTTGTTCTGATGGCGGGAGCCGCCAAAACTGCGTCGCAGGTGTCCCGGCTTTCATCACACCCGTAGCTCACACCGGTTCCTCTTAAATTCTGCCGTCTCCCAGCCGATGATTACCATGCAAGTATGTTTAGCCGCCAAGCAGCAAATGGATCTCAACCGTTTCAAAGGACACATATTTATCCCAGGGCGGCGCGTGGTTCTGGCTGCGGTCGTGGGCTTTCTTGTCGGAACGCTCTCGGCCACTGCAGCTTGCGGTGAGTCTGAGCCCAGCGCAACACTCCCAGCAACACTGTCCACCAGTCCACAGTCTGGCGTCACTGCGCCCTCTTCCTCAACTGTCTCGAGCACCCTGGGGCCAGGCCAGTCAACGCCTCCACTGTGGGATTTGGCCGGGGCTGACTTAAACCAGCTTCGCGCGGACTACACTCCGGAGCTTTGCGAGCAGGTACTAAGAGGCGAGATCGAGGCTCCCACTCAGGTAGTTGATGCGCTTAAGGCAGCTCTGGGCAAGACGCGCTTCAATGAACTTCGAGCCGGTGCTTCAGCTAGCGGTCAGGAGAAAGACATCTGCGCGGTGGTGCTTTGGCGTCTGCAAATAGCCCCTGAAACGCTAAGGTCAGTTGCTGCCACGGCCGGTTTTTCAGTCGAGAGGGTGGATTCACAGTATCGAGTGGCTCCAGCAAACCTGAGCGGCTGGTTCACGAGCGGGCAGGAAGCTGATCTCATGCTTTCCGGGATTGATTTCAACAAGACCGGTGGCCCGCTCTTCTTCAATCATCCGAAGGGGATTGCCACCGATGGAAGGCACCTACTTCTCGCTGACGGTAACAACAACCGCGTACTAATCTGGAAGAATCTACCTGACGGCAACACGCCGCCCGATCTTGTACTAGGGCAGGACAGCTTTGAAACCAACTATCCCGGCACAGGCCGAGATCAGATGAACTGGCCTGTGTCTGTCGCCACTGACGGCACGCGGGTGGTAGTGGCTGATACCTATAACCATCGTATCTTGATCTGGAACCAGTTCCCGCGAGTTAACGGCGCTCCCGCCGACATCGTGCTCGACGGCAGGCCCGGATTTAAGTTTGGCAAGGCTACGACGACGGGGTTTTCCTGGCCTTGGGGAGTGTGGACTGACGGCAAGAGGCTGGTTGTCTCAAGCACCGAGGGCGGTTATGTGCTTGTGTGGAATACCTTCCCCACCAGAGACAATCAGCCAGCCGATTTCACCCTGACTGCGAGCGGGAAGTTTGGCACTCCGCGGCACATTACAAGCGATGGCACTTGCCTCATCGTCGGAGACCATAACGCCAAAGACACGGGGTCTTCGGTGGGGGCGTTTGTATGGAAAAGCTTCCCCACCAAGAATGATCAACCTTTCGACTACTTCTTACCCGCGAAAGGTGCTTGGATGCGTGGGACATTTGCTCCAAGTGGCAAGTTGGTGATGCTGGGGGACACCTTATGTGTGTGGGACATGCTTCCACAGAAGCCCGAGGAGCAGCCTGCTCTAAGCATCACCGGGTTTCGGTTCCAGGGTGGGGATGGTTCAGGTGTTGCAATAGCTCAAGGCAAAGTCTATGTGTCCTTGTACAACGGGAACCGGGTGGTGGTCTACAACCAGATTCCCACCAAGCCCAACCAGCGTCCGGATTTCGCCATCGGCGCGAAAGACGTCGACACAAACACGCTCGAGACGGAGTACTTCATCACCAACGCTATGCCGCTGACAGACGGCAAGAGCCTCTTTGTGTCTTCCGACTTTGACCGCAAGCTGTACGTTTGGAAGCAAATCCCAGACGAAAGCGGGGCACGACCCGATCTTGTCTACTCTCTCCCTGAGGAACCGTGGGACAACGCCTTGCAGGAAGACACTCTTGTGTTGGCGGGGAAGAAGACCGTCATCATCTGGAAACACTTGCCGCTTGACGGCCAGCTTCCCGACCAGGTGATCACTGGATCGCTGGGAGGGGTAACTTTCAAGGATCTTGACGGCGTCGCCTTGGATGATCGCTACTTCTACCTTTCTGACAGGGAAGCTAACAAGGTTTATGTGTGGAGAGGCTTGCCCGAAAACGACGCCGCCCCCGCCTTCGCGCTAGAGGTGCAGGCTCCAGGCAGGCTTTCCAGCGACGGCCGGTATCTGGTTGTGACTTGCATGGAGCGTCACGCCGTTCTTATCTACGATGTCAAGAGTCTTAGCGCAAGCTCAAAGCCCCTGGCCACCATCGGAGGACCAGGCAAATTTAACCTGCCCCAGAACGCCATAGTCTCCCACGGAGCACTGTTCATCGCTGACACGAACTTCAGTCGCGTATGGGTATGGAAGTCCATCGCCCAAGCCATTGCTGGCAAAGGCGCCGATGTGACCTTGGGCAAGGGGGGACCTGGCATCCCGCCTCAGGCCACTCGGGACCAGCTCTTCTGGCCAGCTGGCCTGGCCTTTGATGGCAGCTATCTGTGGGTGGGAGAATTCAAGTTTAGTTTCAGACTGCTTCGCTTCTCGGTGAGGTAAAGCAGTCGTCATTTGTGGTTGCTGCTCTCGGCTACCACAGCTTGCTGAAGCACCCTTTCTGGCCGCGTGGATGGAAGTCTTCTTGTGTGCGCTCGGGCGTGCGTGATAGAGTCAAAAAACAGAGGTCGCTTGCGTCTCGGCCTACGTGGCGGCGTATGAAAGGGGCTGGGAAGGCAAGACCTCAGCACCGATAGGCACACACATACATAGGGGGAGGGCAGCGCACATGAAACGGTTTTCTGTCCTACGCGCTTCTGTCCGCAAGTACAGCCGTTTTCGCAAGACATTGCTCGTAATTGGAAGTGTTCTTGTCTTGTTGGCGTTGCTTCTTTCGGTAACTGCTTGCGGTGAGAAGGAGACTGGCACCACCTCGGCAACCTCAGCTCCCGGGTCTTCCACCACAGCGGCTGCTCCGAGCGAAACGCTCAGAATTGGAGCGGTGGTCTGGACCGGTTGGCCTCTTGGCTACGACATGAAGCGCGGCGTCGAGATCATGGCCTTGCTGGATAACGAAGCAGGCGGTATTGACGTCGGCGGCAAGAAGTACAAGGTCGAGTTTGTTTTTATCGAGTCAAACAATGACCAGGCCACGACTATGTCGGGCATCAACAAGCTCATTTACGAGGAGAAAGTCAAATACATAGTGACCGATACTATGTATCCGGGGGCGGTCTTTGCCGAGACTGAGAAGAATAAGGTCATCTCGCTGACCGGGTGTCCAATTCCCACCATGTTTGATCCTGCCTATAAGTACACATTCCAGGGTGGCACCATGATGCAAGCGACCCCCGAGGTGGCGGGGTGGATCGCCAATAATGTTCCTCAGCTAAAGAACGGCACCGTCGACTTGGCGTTCCCGGACGAAGCTGGCGGCATTGGCTACGCCATGGGGGTGAAGGCGACTCTTGAGAGCTACGGGATCAAGGTCAAAGAGATCAAGTACCCGGTGACCTCCACCGACTTTAGTGCCATCGGTACGCAGGTAAAGACCGACAACCCATCTGCCTTTATTGCTGTGGGTAATAGCGCTATGGATGCCTTGATCTATCAGGCGGTGGTTCAGGCTGGGTACAAAGGGCTCTTGTTTAGCACTACCACCGTCACTTGCGAGACCCTAAAGACAGCGGTTCCCGCGGAAGCGCTTGAAGGGTTCATTGGCGGGGCCTGGCCGGTTGAGTTTGATCCGGCGGCTACCGAAGTGGCCCAAGTATTCAAAGATAAGTGGATCAAGGTCTACGGCAAGTGGGACGGACCGGAGATCCAGCTTACGGCAGCTTATGCAGCCCTGCGGGCCGCTTTGCAGAAGGCTGGGAGCACCGATGTTGATGCGGTGGCTGAGGCTCTGGCCTCTGGACTCCAGTTTGAGGGTCCCACCGGCAAGGGTGAGATGATCCCGCGCAATGACCTGGGTATCTCCCGGACAGTCGACAACATCTCGGAGTTCTGCATCAAGAAGATTGAGGGTGGTCAGCCCAAGCTTCTGCACATGATCACCCTGGAGGAGGGCAAGAGCTATCTAGCTCCCGGCATTCTTGGTCAGTGAGCCCCAAGTCACGGGAGTCCCGAGTCACAGGGGTTGCGTTGGCGCACAGGGTCTGTACCGGCGTGAGAAGCTCGTTTGGAGTGAGGGCTTCTTGTGAGGTGAGAGGTGTCTCTTATACACA